>JAAFHQ010000548.1 GCA_013298445.1 Chitinophagales bacterium
GAACATCGCTATTTTCGAGTATATTGAAAGAATTCAAGCGCCAGACATTCCCATAATCCATCCGCCATATCGTCGGTTTTACCTGAGCAGAAACCTTTACCTGGGAAACCAAAGGGGAATTGTTGCTTTGTGACAGCAATCCAGAAGGAATGTCGCCTATCCCTTGATGAGGTAATCCAGGTATAGCGGGTGATAAGCTCCAACGGTATTCAAGATTGTAGTCGTTCCCCGTAAACTGAATGGGTTTGCTGATGGCACCATTACAAAACCAGGTGTCTGAAAAAGGGTTGGGTAGGGGGCTTGGTCGAATAATTAAATGATGAGTGACGGTTTCGGAAATACACTTCCCACTCGCCTCAGCATAAATTAGAATTTTGCTGCCAGAGGAAGCGCGATAGGGTACGATGAAAGAGGGAAAGATACCACTCCCAGTATCTCTGGTAGCTGATTCAAGAGATGTGCCTAGTGTCCTCCAGCGCAATACGTAAGGGCCATCGTGCGTAACGATTGGGATTACTGGAGTTGTGGTATCTCCGTGGCACACAATCTGCAGGCCAGAAGATAAACTAATCTTGGGTTGTTTTGCACGGGTAACTATAATGGTTAAGCTACCATCAGTAACCGGGCATACATTGCGTCCGTCTTTCGCTACTACTTTCATGCTGATGGTAGCAACCTGATCCTGGCCAGTAGTATTAGTAGCTACAAAACTAGGGATCTGGTTTTTTCCTGAAGCGGCCAGGCCAATATTAGGATTATCGTTTGTCCATACTTTATCATATACCGTGTCAAATTCATGGCTAATCTGAATGGGCTTGCTGCTTTGACCATTGCATAAAATTGGATTTTCAAAAAGCCCAATACCACCAGGTTGCCGATAGGTAATGGTAAAAAAGGCAAAAGGTAAAGGAGTACAGGAAGAGTTATCGGCAGGAAACAGGTCTAACAAAGCATGAATTTCAAAAGTTTTATTATCTAGTTGTCCCACCACCTTGAAAAGATCAATGATTTCGGGAAAAGTTGCTACATAAAGCGAATCGTTGATTTTGCTGAATTGAACGGGAGGGTGTAGTTGTGCGGTAGAGGGATAGGACCCAGTATATTCACCCCGATAACCAGGAGTATAGGTCAGTTTGACCCCGTAAGCATCAGTATTAGAATATACCTTGATGTTGTGAAGGGTGTCACTGGTGCAAATGGCGGTATCACTAAAGGAAAACCAAAGCTTAGGGCAAGACGTTTGACTCTGTACAAGATTTGTAGTAAAAAACAACAAACCGGATAGAATAAAAGAGTGGATTGTAATAGTGTGCATATAATTTTTTTTGGGATACTCAAAAATACACCTATATTGTTAAATGTCAATCTGCAAAATTAGGATCCGCAAAAAATTAACGCTGTTGCTCAAATGAAAACATCCTTGAATTATTTTTCAAAAACCATTTGGTTATTCCCTTGAATCAACGTACATTTGCCCTCGCTTTTGAGGGAAGGGTGTATCTGCCCCCCTTCAAAAGTGCGTAACTGATTCTCCACGAAGGAATTCGTGGACACGTTCACAAAGTATTTTTAAACGAAACAGGATATGCCTACTATTAACCAACTGGTACGCAACGGCAGAGAAAAAGTGGTTGTAAAGAGTAAGTCCCGCGCCCTGAACGCATGCCCTCAAAAGCGTGGTGTTTGTACGCGTGTGTACACAACGACTCCGAAGAAACCAAACTCCGCTTTGCGTAAGGTGGCTAAGGTACGTATGGTGAATGGCATCGAGGTGATTGCTTACATCCCGGGTGAAGGCCACAACCTGCAAGAACACTCTATCGTGCTGGTGCGCGGTGGTCGTGTAAAAGACTTGCCGGGGGTGCGTTATACCATTGTGCGTGGCGCATTGGACACCGCGGGTGTTAACAACCGCAAGAAAAGTCGTTCTAAATACGGTACGAAAGCACCGAAAAAGTAATTATGTTTCATCTGGAAACCTCTAATTCAAGGTAATGAGAAAAAGAAAACCAAAAGTAAGGGTAATTGCGCCGGATCCCCGCTATAATGATCCGATGGTAACGCAGTTCGTGAATAACATGATGTGGGAAGGTAAAAAAAGTACCACACTCACCATTTTTTACGATGCGCTGGATATTGTCCGCGAACGCCTGAAGGCTGACGAGCACAATACCTGGAAAAAAGCACTCAATAACGTGATGCCAATGGTCGAAGTACGCAGCCGCCGGATCGGTGGGGCTACTTTCCAAATCCCAACAGAAATCCGCCCTAAGCGCAAAGTTTCTATCGGGATGAAATGGCTGATCCGCTTTGCACGCACTCGTAGCGGTAAAGGTATGGCTGAAAAATTAGCCTCTGAAATCATTGCAGCCAGCAAGAACGAAGGCAACGCAGTGAAGAAGAAAGAAGATACCCACCGTATGGCTGAAGCCAACCGTGCGTTTGCTCACTTCCGAACCTAATCTTTATCATCTTATAACCATAAACTCCATTGGAGTAAAGCCATGGCAACAGATCTTAAATATACCAGAAACATCGGTATCGCTGCTCACATTGACGCGGGCAAAACTACGACAACCGAGCGCATCCTTTACTACACCGGTGTTAGTCACAAAATTGGTGAAGTACACGATGGCGCAGCTACTATGGACTGGATGGAGCAGGAACAAGAGCGTGGAATCACGATCACTTCCGCTGCTACCAAAACCAAGTGGTTCTGGAAAGGAGAGGAGTACCCCTTCAACATCATCGACACTCCTGGGCACGTTGATTTTACCGTGGAGGTAAACCGCTCATTGCGTGTATTGGATGGTCTGGTGTTCCTTTTTTGTGCAGTTTCTGGCGTTGAGCCACAATCTGAAACGAACTGGCGCCTGGCCGATAATTATAAGGTTCCACGTATCGGATTCGTTAACAAGATGGACCGTTCCGGTGCCGACTTTTTCAACGTGGTTAAAGACGTGGAAACTAAGTTGGGATCTAAAGCAGTTCCACTCCAAATTCCGATTGGTGCAGAAGAAAGATTCAAGGGGGTTGTCGACTTGATTACTGGTGAAGCGATTACCTGGAATGAATCCGATCAAGGCATGACTTACGATGTCATTCCAATGCCTGCTGATTTGGTAGATACTGTCGCTGAGTACCGCGAAAAACTGCTGGAAGCCGTTGCTGAATACGACGACAAATTGCTCGAGAAGTACTTTGAAGACCCAACTAGCATTTCACCTGACGAAGTTCGCGCAGCCATTCGCAAAGCGGTATGTAACCTTGAGTTCGTACCAATGATGTGTGGTTCTGCCTTCAAAAACAAAGGTGTACAAGCGGTTTTGGATGCAGTATGTGCTTTCATGCCTTCTCCTTTGGATGTTGCTGCTGTAACCGGCATTAACCCCAAAACAGAGAAAGAAGAAACTCGTCTGCCAAATGTAAATGAGCCTTTTGCCGCACTTGCGTTCAAAATCGCTACTGACCCTTTTGTAGGTCGTTTGGCTTTCATGCGCGTTTATTCTGGTGCATTGGATGCAGGTTCTTACGTGTTGAACACCCGTTCAGACAACAAAGAGCGCATCTCTCGCTTGTACCAAATGCACGCCAATAAGCAAAACCCAATTGATCGGGTAGAAGCAGGGGACATCGCGGCAGCAGTTGGTTTCAAAGACATCAAAACAGGAGATACTCTTTGTGACCTGGACAAACCAATCGTCCTGGAATCAATGGTCTTCCCTGAGCCAGTTATCGCTATCGCGGTCGAGCCTAAGACTCAAAAAGACCTCGATAAACTGGGTATGGCATTGGCTAAATTGGCCGAAGAAGATCCTACTTTCCGTGTAAAATACGATGAAGACACCAACCAAACCGTGATCAGCGGGATGGGGGAATTACACCTCGAGATCATCGTTGACCGTCTGCGTCGCGAGTTCAAAGTAGAGTGTAATCAAGGTGCTCCTCAGGTTAACTACAAAGAAGCACTGACCAACAAAACTTCCCACCGCGAACGTTTGAAAAAACAAACAGGTGGTTCTGGTTTGTTTGCCGATATGGAATTCGAACTCGGCCCAGCTGATGAAGAATTCCTGGAAAGCGACGACTTCAAGAATGGCAAAACTCGTTTGCAATTCGTATGGGGTATCGTGGGTGGTGCCATCGATAAAAACTATGCCAAGCCAATTCAGGATGGTTTCAAAGCCATGATGGACAACGGTATTTTGGCAGGTTTCTCCATGGATAGCATGAAGGTGAGAGTATACGATGGTTCGATGCACGCGGTGGACTCCAAGCCAGTCGCTTTCGAATTGTGCGCAAAAGAAGGTTTCCGTGAAGCCGCTCCAAAATGTAACCCCGTGTTGCTGGAGCCAATCATGAAGCTGGAAGTAATTACACCAGATGAATATACAGGTTCTGTAATTGGTGACCTTAACCGTCGCCGTGGCTTGCCGAAAGGCCAAGAGCCACGCACCGGTGGTGCCATCTCCATCCAAGCGGAGGTGCCACTTGCTGAAATGTTCGGTTACGTTACCCAATTGCGCACCATCACCTCTGGTCGTGCCAACTCAACCATGGAATTCTCACACTTCGCAGCAGCGCCTAACAACGTAGCGAAAGACGTGATTGAAAAGGCCAAAGGCAACAAATAAACTTGGCAACCCACGGTTTTAACCGTGGGGGCCTACCACAAAACCAACCCATG
>JAAFHQ010000549.1 GCA_013298445.1 Chitinophagales bacterium
TCGGGTTTGAAGTCAAACATCTCCAATTGGGAAGGTGCCCCGGCCATGTGCAAATAAATCACCGCCTTGGCCTTGCCTGGAAAATGGGGGGGGCGGGGCATCATCGGGTTGTTGGGATCGTATTGTACTGGATTGATGCCAGTGGTACTTCCACCTGGAACACAAGAGCCCAGCAATTGACTCAATGCCGCTGCGCCCAGACCCATGCCACATTGTTTGAGGAACAAACGCCGGGTGGATAACTCGGCTTTGCTCAGGATGGCCTCCTGGTATATGTTGATTTTTGACTTTTCCATTAGATTAACTTTTAGTAATCACTTCATCCAAATTCAAAATGGCATTGGCAACAATGGTCAATGCCGCATACTCAGCCGCATTTTTGACCTTTTGCTCTCCCAACAATTCCTGCGTCAATTTGGGGTCAGCCTGGTATTTTGCCAGTGCTTTTTGGTACAATTTGGCCAAAATGGCCCCTTTTTTGGCATCAATTTTATGCTTCAGTGCCAGGTAATACCCCCGGGCAATTTGGCGATCCACCTCCACACCTGCATAACCCATCCGTTTGGCCAAGGCCTGAGCTGCCTCCACATACACTGGATCGTTCAAGGTCACCAAGGCTTGCAAGGGCGTATTGGTGCGAATCCTGCGAGCCGTACACACATTGCGCGAAGTGCCGTCAAAAGTCAACATCGAAGGGTAGGCACTCGTCCGTTTTTGGTAGGTGTATACGGCGCGGCGATAGCGGTCTTCTCCCTGGCTCAGTACCCATTTTTCGTCACCATAAGGGCTGGCCCAAATGCCTTCGGGCTGGTAGGGCATCACGCCAGGGCCGTACATTTTGGTGCTCAACAAACCACTCAATACCATTGCCTGATCTCGTACCTGCTCAGCGCTCAGGCGTACCCGTGGGCCTCGCGCACAGTAGCGATTGTAGGGGTCTTTTTCCCGCAATTGGGGCGAAGTTTCGGAACGTTGCTGGTAGGTATTGCTGCTTACGATGTTTTTCAGCGCCGTTTTGATACTCCATTTTTGCTGGTGGGTGAACTGCCAGGCCAGGTAGTCCAACAATTCAGGGTGAGTGGGTGTGGTACCTTGTGAACCCATGTCTTCGAGGGTTTCCACCAAGCCTATCCCAAAAACCTGCTCCCACATGCGATTGACAAAAGTGCGGGCGGTCAATGGATTCCGGACGCTAGTTAACCATTGAGCAAAACCCAGGCGATTATTGGGTAAATTTTTGTCAACAGCGCCCAAAATTTTAGGAACCCCGGGCTCTACTTCCTTACCCTTGACGAGCCAGTTGCCCCGTTCAAAAACATAGGTCTTCCTTTGCATGAACCAGGGGCTTTCTACCATGACGGGTGTAGAAGCTGGATTGGAATTGAGCAAATGCCAAAAATCGGCATTGTATTTGGCATAGTCAGCATCGTCTTTGCCCGGGAATGGCTGGGTGAAATAAAACCAATCAAAGCTCACTCCACCTTTGGTGACATCCTGGATGCTGGGGTTGCGGTATACCCAGTACAAATCGTGTTTGCCACTGGGCGCTTTGATGTCCAGTTCGACATTTCTCCAGCCGCCTTCAGGGCTGGGCAATTTATACTGTAGCACCAGTGGACCCTTCACACTGTCCGCGTGGATTTCCCAGGTGCCTCCTTCAGCATGAGGACGGAGGCGACAAATCAATTTGCTCGAACCATAGGTGCCTACCTGTTTGAAACGGGCGACCCCATCTTTGCGCATCACCAGGGTTTTGGTATCGTACAATTCACTGTTGACAAATTGGTCGCCGGCAATGGAGTAAATAGAAGGTTGTAGGGTTTTGAGGAAGGTGTACATTTCCAAACTGCGTTTGGGCGTACTTACCTGAGCCACCCACTTGCAGAGGCTGTCCAGTTTGACACTGTCGGCAGTAGGGTAGTGGCGCAGGAGTGGATATTCTTCATAAGTATCTTCGTCGCGGGCATTGTTGAAATAAGCCATTACCCGGTAATATTCCTCGTGTTTGATGTCTTCGTAAGGGTGGCCGTGGCATTGGGTGCAGGCAAAAGTGGTGCCCAGTAGCCCTTCAAAAGTGGTATTGATGCGGTCAACCACAGCGGCGACGCGGAACTCTTCATTGTCGGTACCTCCTTCGTCGTTGGTGGTGGTATTGCGGTGAAAAGCGGTGGCCAGGTATTGCTCATCGGAAGGATTGGGCAAAAGGTCACCAGCGATTTGTTCTGTCAAAAATTGATTGTAAGGCATGTCCCGGTTGAGGGCACGGATCAACCAATCGCGGTAATGCCAGATTTGTCGCCCTGGGTCGCGCTCGTAGCCTTTGGTATCGGCATACCGGGCGATGTCCAGCCACATGGAGGCCCAACGTTCGCCAAAACGAGGGGAGGCCAGAAGGGCGTCCACCAGTTTGCCGTAAGCTGCCGGGCTCTGGTCCTGAAGGTAGGCTTTGGCGATATCATCGGGTGCAGGCATGCCGATCAAATCCAGACTGACCCGCCGCAACAAGGTTGCTTTGTCGGCCTTGGGGGAAGGATTCAGGCCTTGTTTTTGCATTTCGGCCAGGATAAACTTGTCGATGTCACTCTTGGCCCAATCGCTGTTTTTTTGTGGAAACAAACCCAAAAAACCTTTCAATGCAGGCACTTTTACGGGTTGCACAGGCACATAAGCCCAATGGGTACCCCACACTGCACCTTCTTTGATCCATTGCCGTAGGGTGGCAATTTCTGCATTGGACAATGGGGCTTTTTCGTAGGGCATGCGCTCTTCGGGGTCGTGGTGGGTAACGCGGCGCATCAACTCACTTTCGTTGGGTTTGCCGGGCACGATGGCGGGTTTGCCCGACTCGTTGGGGCGCAGCAATTCCTCGCGGTTCATCATGCTGAAGCCCCCGTTTTTTTTCACGCCCCCGTGGCAGGAGATGCATTTTTTGTTGAAAATAGGTTTGACCTGCGTGTTGAAATGGACGGGTTCTTGGTTCAACCCTACCCAGTTGGCCAGTAAAAGCAGCAGCAGCAAGAGGCTGATGCTAAACAGGAAATAGCGACTATTTTGGAGGACAGAGAATTTCATCTTGCGATTTCGGTTAGGCTCGGACGGATATTAACAAGACTCAAATTAATGAAAAGCCCCTGATTTGTACGGACTTCTATTAACAAGACTCCAATTTAAACAAGCTGTGGAAAAAATGATTAGTCTGGCTCAAGATTTTTACAATAAATTTGCCGCATGACTTTCCCGGAGATACTCAAAGCGCTCAAGCAAAAACAATACAAACCGCTGTACTTCCTACACGGCGACGAGGCCTATTTCATCGATGTGATCAGCGATGCCATCGAAAATGAGGTGCTCAATGAAAGCGAAAAGGCTTTTAATCAAACCATTGTGTACGGCAAAGACGTAGACCACCTGACCATTGTCGACGTGGCGCGCCGTTACCCCATGATGTCACAACATCAGGTGGTGATCCTCAAGGAAGCGCAGGACATGAAGACACTCAAAGACCTGCAAACCTATGTGGAAAAACCCCTGGACAGTACCATCCTGGTGATTTGTTACAAAAATGGCAAGTACAATTTTAACTCCAAGTTTGGCAAAGCGGTGCAAGCCAATGGGGTGGTTTTTGAATCCAAACGCCTTTACGACAACCAGGTGCCCAACTGGATTCAGGACTATCTGAAGGATAAAAAACTAAACATCCGCCCCGAAGCCTCCGCTCTGATCGCCGAGTACCTCGGCACCGAACTCAATAAGGTGGCCAACGAACTGGATAAAATGGCGATCAACCTGCCGCCAGGCACCGAAATCACCACCAAACACATCGAGGAACAAATCGGCATCAGCAAGGATTACAACGTGTTTGAGTTGCAAAAAGCCCTGGGCCAACGCGACATTCTCAAGGCCAACCGCATTGCCAACTACTTCGCTGCAAACCCCAAACGCAACCCGATCACCGTGATCATTTCTTCCCTGTACAGCTTTTTTAGCAAGGTGTATTTGCTCAATTTTTTCTTACAGGCTTCCGAAAAAGAACAACTGGAAGCACTGGAATTACGCTCCGCTTTTTTCCTTAAAGATTACCGCGAAGCAACACGTTTTTTCAACCGGGTGCGGGCGGAAAAGGCAATCGAAGTGCTGAAAGAGTTTGACTTGAAATCGAAAGGGGTGAATTACAATAGCACCGGGAAAGGGGATGAGGAATTGTTGAGGGAGATGGTGTATTTGTTGTTGCATTGAGGGGGCTATTTAAGCCTTAAGCCAATGTCATTGACTTAAGGAAAAAAAGGAGCATTCAGTGCAGCATTGTGCTGAGGTCTACCAACCCCCGACCCCTAAAGGGGAGTACATTTTACGTATGCCTAAGATCTTTACTTTCAGTTGAAAAGGAATAAATTTTCAAGCTTACGTAGGCTGTACTCCCCTTTAGGGGTCGGGGGTTCTGGGACAAATGCACTCTACCAAATTCAACGCAAAATTCCTTAAGTCAATGACATTGGCCTTAAGCCCTCACCTTACACACCGAAATCCCGTAGTCCCATTCCGTTCAAAACCCGGCGCTATCCGCATCAATTTCTGCGTATAATTCAACTCCCGCGGCCCACCTTCCACGTACCACCAACTGCTGGCGGGCAAATAATAACTGCCTCCCTTGAGGATCAGGTATTGGTTGGTGCCATTGCTGTAC
>JAAFHQ010000550.1 GCA_013298445.1 Chitinophagales bacterium
ATAGCCGGATTATTAGGCTAAATCGGTATTCCGTACCGGAGATTCCTTTCATCCTCATGTGTAATCATTTTTTCAAAGAACTAAGATATCATTTTTTAGCACTCGTTGCTAGAGCAGGGCAACTTATTCACCACCTAAGAAACCTTAAGCACTAAAGGGACACCTTAGTATTTCAAATGGAAAAACTCATTCGCCCGCGCCTCTCCCCTACTCTTGCTTTGCGCCTCATTCGCCCGCAATTCCACCCGTCGGATTTTCCCACTGATGGTTTTGGGTAAGGCCTCCACAAATTCAATGATGCGCGGAATTTTGTAGCCTGCCAAATTCTGTTCACAATGGGCAAACAACTCCTCCGCCAGCGCTTGATCCCCCTGTAATTCCGGTCGCAGCAATACAAAAGCCTTCACCGCAAAACCCCTTAATTCATGTGGGCTGGCGACCACAGCAGTTTCCACCACCGCATCGTGTTCAATCAACACACTTTCCACTTCAAAAGGCCCAATCCGGAAGTCGGAAGCCTTGATCACATCATCGTCCCGACCCACAAACCAGATGTAGCCCTCATCGTCTTTGTAGGCTTTATCGCCCGTGTAATACAAGCCGTGATGGAATACTTTGGCTTTGCGCTCGGGTTCGCCCAGGTATTCCAGGAATACGCCGTTTTTTTGCCCGCCGTCCATGCGAATACAAATGCTGCCTTCTTCAAAAGGTGGTTGCTCTACCCCTTCTTCATCGGCGATCACGATGTCGTACAAAAAGGTCGCTTTGCCCATCGAGCCGTATTTGACCACACTACCGGGCATATTGGCCACTAGGCAGGTGGTTTCAGTTTGGCCGTAACCATCGCGAATGAGGATACCCGTACCCTTTTGCCATTTTTCGATGATCTCAGCATTGAGGGGTTCACCCGCTGCCACACATTGCCGAAATTTGAATTGATAGCCAGAAAAGTCTTCCAAAATCATCATGCGCAATACCGTGGGTGGCGCACAAAAGGTAGTGACCTGGTATTTTTCGATGGTTTTTAATTGTTCTTTTGCGTCAAACTTATCGACTTGGTTCGCAAAAATGGTCGCCCCCATGTTCCAGGGCGCAAAAAAGCTGCTCCAGGCAAATTTGGCCCAACCCGGTGCGGAAATGTTGTAATGGATGTCGCCATGACGCATACCCACCCAGGCGGCGGTGCTCAGGTGCCCAAAGGGATAGGTGAAGTGGGTGTGGATCACAATTTTGGGCAATCCGGTGGTGCCCGAGGTGAAAAAGTAAAACAGGTGGTCATCGGGGCGGGTTATAGCGGCGGCAGCATCTTGCGCTTCTTGCGCGATCACCTCGATGGAATGCCAGCCAGCTCTGCTTCCATCCACCACAATTTTCACCTTGACCTCTCGGCCCAGCATTTTTTCCGCAGCTTCTATTTTCGCAGCATTAGCCAAATCAGTGATGACTACTTCCGGGAAAATGGTTTGAAAGCGGTAGGCAATGTCTTTTTCAATCAAGTTGTTCGCGGCCGGGATGAGGATTAAGCCCCCCTTGATGGCGGCTAAGGTGGCAACCCAGTTGGCAGGGTCAAGTGGCAATTGGGTGTAAATGCAGTTTCCTTGCTGTACGCCGTGTTTGAGGAGGAAATTCAGGAATTGGTTGGCAGTGGCATAGATGCTTCGGAAAGTATAGCGTTTTTCTTTTTCGTTGTGCCGCCAAATCAAGGCTTCGGAATCAGGGTATGGCTCTAGGTTCAGGGGGCAAAATACATCCGTGACCCAGTTAAAGGTTTTGGGTTGATCCAGGTGGAAGGCTTGCAGATCCTGGATTTGTTCATTGGCTATGGCTTCGCGTACTGTTTTGAAATAGGTTTTGATGTCCATGTTTGCGATGGTTTGTGGGTCTATCTGAAAGCAAAATGAAGGTAAAGAAAAAATGGAAAGCTTTATTGTGTTTTTTATCACCTCCTTGTTGGATTGAAACTGCACACAAATAGCCCCAAATCATCTACTTCACTCCCCCAACTCCTCCTACCTTTACACACACCACCAATTGACCTACACCAATGCAACATCTTTTTGACTTACGTGGCAAAACTGCCCTCGTGACGGGTGCCAGTAGCGGCATGGGCAAAGCCATTGCAGAAGCTTTGGGTACGCACGGAGCGAAGGTGATTGTCAGTAGCAATGATGCCAGTGCCTGTCAGGAAGCAGTTGACGAATTCGTTCAAAAAGGAATCTCCGCATTGGCTTTGCCTTGTGATGTAGCCCAACTCGCCGAACGCCAGCAGTTGTGCACCCTGGCCACGCAGGCATGGGGCGTCATTGATATCTTGGTCAGTTGTGTTGGCGGCGCCGCGCCAGGTCCATTTTTGGACATCCACGAAGAAACATTTACCCAAATCATAGAACTGAATCTGCACAGTGCCTTGCACTTGAGCCAACTCTTTTTGCCGGGTATGCAAGCCCAAAAAGATGGGGTCATCATTTTTCTCGCCAGCATCGCCAGTGTACGCGGCAACAAAAGCATCGGTTTGTACGGCATCACCAAGGCGGGCATCGCTCAACTGGCGCGCAACCTGGCCGTTGAGTTTGGCCCCGACAACATTCGGGTCAACGCCATTTCACCAGGGCTGATCGATACCCCATTTTCCAAAAGCCTGCTGGAGAATCCCACTTTTATGGAACGACGCCTGGCCCTCACGCCCTTGCGTCGAGTGGGCACACCTGAAGAAATTGCCGGACTTGCCGTACTATTGGCTTCACCCGCTGGCGCTTTTATAACTGGACAAAATCTCATTGTGGATGGGGGGACGACCATCAGTGATGGGAGTTGAGAAGGTTGAGGGAGGTTTAGGAAGGTTTAGGCTACCGCAGGAACTTAGACAAAGACGTTGTCAAAATCGCTGCGGCAGCCTAAACCTTCCTAAACCTCTCTCAACCTCCCTAAACCTTTTAACCATGTTGATCCAAAACAAAACACCCAATCCGCTCAAAAACTGGCAAGTACAACGCGAAAACATCCGCTACCTCGGCCAGGATTTGCAGCGACCAGAATGTATCCTCACCGAGCCGAATGGCACGGTTTGGTCGGCAGATGCACGGGGTGGAGTGATGCAATTGAATCCAGATGGTTCACAGGAATTGATCGCACCGTTTTTTGAACAAGTTACCAAATCGGCCAATTCCTACGAAAACCGCTACATTCAGGCCCAAGGTTCTTTGCCAAACGGGGTATGTTTTGATCAAAACGGGGATTTTATCATTGCCAACTGGGGGACCAATCACCTCGAACGCATGACGCAGGAGGGCAAAATGAGCACCCTATTGACCGAAATTGATGGCATTCCACTAGGTAAAACCAATTTCCCACTGCGCGACAGCAAAGGCCGCATCTGGTTCACTGTAACGACCCGCACCGAACCCTGGTCGGATCAAATCAATACCCGGGCTACCGATGGCTACATTGCGTTGATGGACGAGAAAGGGGTAAGGATTGTAGCCGACGGTTTTTGTGGCACCAATGAGATTCGGTTTGATGACAATGAGGAATGGTTGTACGTGGTGGAAAGCACGGGCTGGCGTATCTCACGCTTGCGGGTACACACGGATGGAAGCTTGAGTGAGCGGGAGGTGTATGGCCCTTCTCGTTTGAGTGGCTTCCCGGATGGGTTTGCTTTTGACATCTATGGCAACCTCTGGATTACCTTGATTTTCACCGATCAGCTCATTGCACTTACCCCGGATGGGGAGGAATTGATGTTGCTTGACGACAGTACCCCAAGCACACGCCAGAGCTTGATCCAAGCATACGACGAGCGCAGGGTTACTCCCGAAATCCTGGGCGCTACCCAGGGCAGCATTTGCCCCTGGATGGCGAGTTTGAGTTTTGGGGGGAAGGATTTAAGGACGGTTTATTTGGGTAGTTTGCGGGGGACACGGATTCCGTATTTTGAGAGTCCGGTGGCTGGGCAAAAAATGATTCACTGGAAAAGTTGAGGAGTTGAGGAAAGTTGAGGAAGGTTGAGGCTACCGCAGCGACTTGGGCAAGACCATTGTCAAAATCGCTGCGGTAGCCTCAACCTCCCTCAACTTCCCTCAACCTTCCTAAACCAAAAAATATGCAAAGATTCCTCCATAAAGTCTGCCTCGTCACCGGTGCCGGATCCGGTATTGGCAAAGCCACCGCCCTGGCCTTTGGTCGCGAAGGGGCCAAAGTGGTCGTAGCCGACCTCAACCTTGAACAGGCCGAACAAACCTGTCAGGAATTAAAAGTCCTACAGGTAGAAGCCATGGCTGTCTCCGTCAATATCGCCGTACGGGATGAAGTGGAAGCAATGGTTAAAGCCATCGTAGATCGTTTTGGCCGCCTGGACTGCGCGGTAAACTGCGCGGGCATTGCTGGCCCCGTTTCATTGCCCCTTCACGAATACCCTGACGAATACTGGCACCAACAAATCAACGTCAACCTGACCGGGACCTGGTATTGCATGAAGTTTGAGCTCATCCAGATGTTGGCACAAGGTGGAGGAAATATCGTAAACTTGTCTTCCGCGGCAGGCTTGATTGCCCAACCCGAAAACTCCCCCTACGCGGCCTCCAAACACGGGGTGGTGGGCATCACCAAAACGGCTGCCCGCGAATACGCCACCAAAAATATCAGGGTCAATGCCATTTGCCCCACCGCCATCGAAACGCCGATGATC
>JAAFHQ010000551.1 GCA_013298445.1 Chitinophagales bacterium
AGCCATCTCTGCCGGGCCAATTTTGCGTCCAGCCGCAATGATTAAATCCCCCTCGTGGCGGTCAATGGCCTGCGCGTGGATGTTTTGTCGTTTTACAATGGCTTCGATATTGATTTGTGCAATGCCATTTTCGATCAGGAGGTCTTCGTAACGGATGACGGTATCGGTACCCTTGGGCAAGGGGGCGCCAGTCATCACTTCGAGACAGTGTTGAGGCTGTCGCAAGGTAAGTTGTGCTGCACCAGCCGCTTGGACGGCCTCGATGGGAAATTGCCGATGCCCCGCCGCAAATTCGGCGTAATTTATGGCTATGCCATCCATGGTTACACGATCGAAAGGGGGAAAATCGCGGTCGGCAAAGAGGTCTTCAGCGAGGATACGTCCCAGTGCTTTTTGCAAAGGGACCTGCTCAATGTGCAGCGGTAAGGCGTGTTGGAGAATAGTTGATTCTGCTTGGGCAACGGTCAGCATTAAAGTTGAAAAGTTTAGGGTTGAAAAGTCGAAAAGCTGCGCAAAGCCGCTTTTCAATTCCCAAGATAAGGGATTTGATTTCGAGCATACATTATCTTTTCAACTTTTCAACCTTTAACTTTTCAACTTTTGCTACATTGAAACCCAAATCTCTACCAATGTTCAGTCCACAACAGATTCGGCAAAGCTTTCCGGTTTTTCAACACTTCCCCAATTTGGTGTACCTCGACAATGCGTCCACCACCCAAAAACCTCAGGTAGTGATTGAAGCTGAGCGAGAATACTACGAGCAGCACAACGCCAATGTACACCGTGGGATTTACCGGCTGGCTGCCGAGGCAACTGCCCTGTACGAAGGTAGCCGCGAACGTTGTGCCCGCTTCCTCAATGCTCCCCAAGCCAAACAAGTGATTTTTACCAGTGGCACTACCGATGGAATCAATCTGGTAGCCCAATGTTTTGCCCTGCCCCGCCTGGAGCCCGGAGATCAGGTTTTGATCAGTGCCATGGAGCATCACTCCAATTTAATTCCCTGGCAACAAGTTTGTTTAGCCAAAAAAGTAGAGCTGAAGGTCATCCCATTTAACCACAAAGGAGAACTGGACTTGCAGACATTGCAAGACCTGCTCAACCCCAAGGTGAAAATCCTGGCACTTACCCATATTTCCAATACCCTGGGTACCATCAATCCCATTGCTGAAATCATTGCCACGGCTCACGCCCAAGGAGTTCCGGTATTGGTGGATGCAGCGCAAAGCATTAGCTCGCATCAAATTGACGTGCAAGCACTGGACGTGGATTTTCTGGTTTTTTCTGGACATAAAATCTTTGGGCCTACGGGTACCGGGGTCTTGTACGGCAAAGAAAAATGGTTGAAAGAAATGCCCCCCTACCGTTTTGGCGGGGAAATGATCCGGGATGTCACTTTTAAAAAAACCACTTTTGCTCCTATTCCGCACAAGTTTGAAGCTGGAACTCCCAATATTGCGGGTGTGGCGACCTTAGCCACCGCGCTTGATTTTGTGGAATCATTGGGACAAAATAACATCGCAGCACATCAACAAGCCTTATTAGCAGCAGGAATGGAAAAATTGAGCCCTATTCCTGGCATCCAATTCTATGGCGGAGCTGCCCAAAAATCTGGCATCATCTCCTTCACCATCGATGGCATTCACCCCCATGACCTGGCGACTATTCTTGGGCAACAAGACATTTGTATCCGCGCCGGGCACCATTGCACCCAACCGATTATGGACTTTTACGACATTCCGGGAACAGTGCGGGCTTCCTTTTCGGTGTACAATACCTTAGAAGAGGTAAACACACTAGCTGAAGGGGTAAGGAATGTACTCAAAGTCTTGAGTTAATCCAGTTTCTCTTTTTGACGTTTAATGAATTTTGTATATAGGTCAAAAAAAAAGTGGTTTTTTATACTTTCTTGTCATTTTTTTTGAAACTTCTTCCACGAACAGTTACATCAATCGCAAACAAAATGACGAACCAACTACAATTCCTTGATCACCTGGTTTTCCTGGTGTATCTGGTTTCCGTGTCGATATACGGGTACTGGATTTACCAGCGCAAAAAAGCCAAAGAAACCGACACCAAAGACTTCTTTCTGGCCGAAGGTTCCCTCACCTGGTGGGCCATAGGTGCTTCCCTCATCGCCTCCAACATTTCCGCTGAACATTTTATCGGCATGTCTGGCTCGGGCTTTGCCATGGGTTTGGCCATTTCTTCCTACGAGTGGATGTCGGCGGCAACCCTTATCCTGGTAGCGGTATTTTTTATTCCGGTTTACCTGAAGAATAAGATTTACACCATGCCCCAGTTTTTGGCCAAACGGTACAATGATACCGTGGCGACAATTATGGCCGTGTTTTGGCTGCTTTTGTACGTCTTTGTCAACCTGACTTCCATTTTGTACCTGGGTGCACTGGCGGTGGAGAGCATTTCCGGTGTTCCGTTTATGTATTGTATGCTGGGTCTGGCGGTTTTTGCCATTTTTATCACCCTGGGTGGTATGAAGGTGATTGGTTATACCGATATTGTACAAGTGGTAGTCCTGGTCATGGGCGGTTTGGTGGTGACCTATTTGGCGCTAACCATGGTATCCGATCATTTCGGTGGTTCTGGGGTCTTGGATGGGCTCAGTTTATTGCACAGCAAGGCCGACGATCACTTCCACATGATTTTTGCCAAAGGCCACAAATACTATTATGAACTACCGGGTATGGCCATCCTCTTTGGTGGGATGTGGATCAACAACCTGAATTATTGGGGCTGCAATCAATACATTGTACAAAGAGCTTTGGGAGCGGATTTGAATACGGCTCGCTCAGGTATTCTATTTGCGGCTTTCCTTAAGTTGCTGATTCCACTCATTTGTGTAATCCCGGGGATTGCGGTGTATGTGTTGCACCAGAATGGCTATTTCCAACAGGAGTTGGTAGATGCCGCTGGCACCATCAAACCCGATCGCGCCTACCCTACCCTGATGAATTTGTTACCAATGGGGCTGAAAGGTTTGGCTTTTGCAGCACTAACGGCTGCAATTGTCGCCTCTCTAGCGGGTAAGTGCAATAGTATTTCCACCATTTTTAGCCTCGACATTTACAAAAAATACCTCAACAAAGAAGCCAGCGAAAAACAAACCGTGCGGATTGGCCGCTGGGCGGTATTGGGGGCCTTTGCCGTTGCACTGTGCATCACCCCACAACTGCGCCAACTGGAACAAGCCTATCAATTCATTCAGGAATATTCCAACTATTTGACGCCGGGGGCTTTTGCGCTGTTTTTTCTGGGGATGTTCTGGAAGCGCACCACCTCTGCCGCAGCAATTGTAGCAGCAGCCGTGTCCATTCCTCTGGCAGTGGCGTTTAAGTTGATACCTAGCACCCCAATTCCTTTTTTGCACCGTACGGGATGGTGCTTTTTAATTCTGGTCGCCATTATGGTAATCATTTCCTTGTTGGACAAAAAAAGTGCCCACAATCCGAAAGGTTTGGAACTGGATAATGCAATGTTTAAGGTCAATGGTAGTTTTGCTATCCTCTCCATACTGATTTGTGGCATTTTAGCAGCACTTTATACCGTATTTTGGTAATCCTTTGTAATTTTAACGTTAAATCAATTAAACAAACAAAAATGAACCAGGACTTCAATATCAATGCGCCCCTGGGTAGCCTCGATGAGTGGGAAGATGACCTGCTGCTCCGTTACCCTGAGCCCAATACCCCAGCCAAAGCCAAAGAAGAATTTCGCAACTACGATGACCCCAAACGTGATACCGTGCGGGAATTCTATCGTTTGAACCATACTCATCAGACCTACGATTTTGTCCTGCAAAAAGAGGCCAACTACCTCAAACTGGACAAAAAAGAAATGCCAGTTTGGTCTGCTTTCGACTTTTTGAATACGCTGGTAGATGACTCTGATCCCGATACCGATTTGGATCAATTGCAACACTTGTTACAAACTTCGGAGGCCATCCGCGCCGATGGACATCCGGATTGGTTTGTACTTACAGGTTTGTTGCACGATATGGGCAAGGTATTGTGTTTGTTTGGCGAGCCACAGTGGGCAGTTGTCGGTGACACTTTTCCGGTAGGCTGCAAACATTCGGATAAAATCGTTTACCCGGAGTTTTTTGAACTCAATCCAGATAGCCAGGATGAGCGCTACAACACCACTTACGGCGTGTACGAGCCCAACTGTGGCTTGCGCAACGTACATATGTCCTGGGGGCACGATGAGTACCTGTACCATATGGTCAAGGATCACCTGCCGGATTCTGCATTGTACATGATTCGTTACCACTCCTTTTATGCCCAGCACCGCGAGCACGCGTACGAGCACCTGATGGATGATTACGACCGGGAGATGTTCGAGTATGTGAAGCTGTTCAATCCTTATGACTTGTATTCCAAGGCGCCAGTTCCACCGAATGTGCAGGAATTGAAGCCTTATTATGAGGATTTGATCGCAAAGTATTTGCCGAGTACATTGAAGTTTTAAGCTTCGTTATAGTTACACAAAGGGCACAAAGTGACGTCAACGTCTAACTTTGTGTCCTTTGTGCCCTCTCTTTTTTCTTTGTGCTAAAAAAATGTCGCTTTGGCCTTAGCCTCAGTGGCCGATCCCCCTTAACCGCAACACACAATTCTCCAAACTCCGATACTGGTGGTACCCCGCCTTCCAGATATGTCCTTT
>JAAFHQ010000552.1 GCA_013298445.1 Chitinophagales bacterium
GTAGGCACTCTTGAGGTGGGACTGTTTCAGCACCAAACTCGAGAACCAATAAACCGATGTACGGAATTGCTGGCTTTGTTTCACCATCAATTGCAAAAAGGCTTCCTCTCCACCTTCGTAGCTCAATTCATTGCTGAGAACACCCGTGAGTGGGCTGAGTTGGGCGTTCTTTTTGCCTTTGGGTGCAGGTTCTTTCGCAGGAGCCGTTTCCACCGCGGCACCCATGTGATACGGAGGATTACAAATGCATAAGTCGAATTTATCATCGTCTTGAACAATGCCCTGAAACAGGTCTTTCACATTGTTTTGCACCCGCAATTCGACAAACTCTTGTAAAAAAGCATTGCCCTCCAGAATCTGCTTGGCCGACTCAATGGCTACTGGATCAACCTCCGAGCCCACAAAAGACCAACCGTAAGCCTCAGCAGCAATGATGGGAAACACCAAACTGGCACCTACCCCAATATCCAGGCAACGGATGTTTTTGCCCAGTGGAATGGAGTCGTGATTTGTGCCCAATAAACTGGCAATGTGGTGAATGTAATCTGCCCGCAAAGGCACTGCAGGGCACTGATAACCAGCAGGAATGTCCCAGGTTTCGATGCCATAATACTGCTTGAGCAGAGCTTTATTCAATAATTTGACCGCCTCCAGATTGTTAAAATCAATGGATTGGTCATTGTGCATGTTCATTTTGATGAAAGGCTCCAATTCCGGGCAAGCCTCGGTCAACAATTTCAGGTCGTAACGATCCTTGTGGGGGTTACGTGGGTGAAACTTGGGGATATCCTTGGAATTGTCCTTTTCTTTGGGTTTATCCTTAGAGCGGCCCTGGTGGGGTATGCTGGATTGTACCTTGGCATTGGGTTTGGGCTTGGGTTTGCCACGGTCGTCCCATTTGCGCTCGGGGCGGTCGCTGTACTTGCGTTCGGGGCGATCGTTAGATCTCCATTCGGAACGGTCTTCTGATTTTCCTTTGGAGAAGTCACCGGATTTACGCTCGGGGCGGTCTCCAGATTTCCCTTTCGAATAATCGCCGGATTTGCGCTCGGGGCCATCGCCCGTTCTCTTTTTGGGATAATCACCCGATTTTCCTTTAGGATACTCAGTGGATCTCCGCTCGGGATTGTCTCCGGTTCTCTTTTTAGGATATTCGCTTGATTTTCTTTCTGGTCCGTCGCCAGACTTCTTTTTGGGGTATTCTCCTGATTTGCGTTCGGAGCGTTCTCCAGTTGGGCCTTTAGAAAATTTCTTGCCCTTATTGTCTGATCCTCCAGCAGATTTTCCGCCTGAAAATTCACCAGGTTTGCGCTTGGGAGGGCCACTGCTTTTCTTTTTGGGCTTCCCATCAGACTTTCCTCTAGATTTCCCTTTGAAATCCTCTTCGTTTATCTTTGACATAAAAACTTTTTCCATTTGTAGGGGCACAAGATAGCAATAAAAGCCAAGACTATTGGTTTTTTATTCAGAATCAATATTTTCTGCAAATCCAATGGCCTCGCTGAGGCCTTATAGTGGGGGGAAATGAACACTTATTTTTTATCGCCCTTTTTATTGGAAACCCAAAAACTTGGTGAATTTCCCCAAGCGCAGCGAATCACTGGACGGGCCACTCAATTGTAAACCCGTACGCAACAAATTGGAGCGGGAAGAAAAGACCCCTACCCCATCTGTGACATTGCTGTACTTTGTGGTGACTTGGGAGCTGGTGATGCCCAGATTGGCCCGGCTAATGCGCACAAAATCGGCCATTTCTTTTCCTCCAGCAGTAATCAGCACGTCAAAACCGTCAAAAATGCGGCGGCGATTTACACTGCCATCGATGTTGCTGGCGAGAAATTTGTAAAATTGTTCTCCAGTGATGGTATAGGCTACCCGCAATTCCTCGTCGGCCCGCTCCAGGTCTTTCACTACGGCCCATTCTAAAGTTTTGTCGACAAAAGTATTGCTGGAAGTCGATTCGCGGTAGTGGATCCGCAAGCGCAAATCAAACAAACGGGCCGTAGTTGGTGCATTCCAGGCAAAGGTGATGTTGCGGTTATAGTCCACCATAGTAACCGGGCTGGCCGGGCGATCCAGAGATTGCAAATCACTCAAAACCGTGGTTTGGGCGCTGGCTGGCGCAAGTCCTTCACCCGGGGTAACCGTTACTTTTAAAGTTTCACCACCTTTTAAATTGAGTTGGCTGGCTTTGATTTTGTACAGGTAGTTGGGGGCCTTGGCAAAGGGGCCTTCCTCGCGGACGTAGCCTTCCAAGTTGCCATCCACGCGGGTAAGCACAAACTTTTGGGTGGCACCCACTTTTTCCAACTCCACTTTTGCATTGGGAAAATAAAGATTATTGGGATCCAAGGCCAATTGAGTCGCATCGGCGCCTCCCGTCAAAAACGAACGTTCCACCCTTAGGTAATGAGCGGTATCCTGTTTGTTGATGAATGCATACACCACTGGTAAGGACTCAAAATCTCCTTCCAGGTCAAAATCGGTGGTACATGCCACGCAGCTTAGCAACAACAATGCCCATACAAAGCGCATAAAAATTAGCATTTTTTCGTTCAATTGGAGTCTGTTTTGGCACCTCAAAAGTAACAAAACTATTCATGCCTTGTCCAGGAAAAGCAATGATGGCTTTTTGTCAGACAAACTTGATTATTTTTTATCTTTGCCCCTCAAATTTTCAACGACTTATCATGTCCGTCAACAAAGAGGTTAAACGCATCACGACCCACGTGTTGCAGGCGATGAAAGCCAAAGGAGAAAAAATTGCCATGCTCACCGCATACGATTTTTCCCTAGCAGGAATCATCGATGCCGGAGGGATCGACATTATCCTGGTTGGCGACTCTGCCTCCAATGTCATTCATGGGCATGAAACCACCTTGCCGATTACCCTGGACCAAATGATCGACCATGCTTCGGCGGTAGTTCGGGCGGTCAGTCGCGCCTTGGTAGTGGTGGATTTGCCATTCGGCACCTATCAGGGCAACTCCAAATTGGCGTTGGAATCTTCGATTCGCATCATGAAGGAATCTGGTGCACACGCCGTTAAGATGGAAGGTGGCGCTGAAGTGGCAGAATCTATAAAGAGAATTCTAAGCGCAGGTATCCCGGTGATGGGGCATCTGGGGTTGATTCCGCAGTCCATTTACAAATTTGGCACCTACGCTGTACGCGCCAAGGAGCAAGCCGAAGCAACTCGTTTGGAAGAAGACGCCAAATTGTTGGAGGAGTTGGGTTGTTTTGGCATTGTGCTGGAAAAAATCCCGGCGCATTTGGCTAAAAAAGTCAGCGAAAGCCTCTACATTCCCACCATTGGTATTGGTGCAGGTCAACACTGTGATGGACAAGTTTTGGTCACCCACGACATGTTGGGCATCAACAAAGAATTTTCCCCACGTTTTTTGCGCCGCTACGCCGATTTGTTCGACGTGATTAAAGGAGCAGTGGAGCATTACGTCAAGGACGTGAAAGCCCACGAATTTCCTAATGATCAGGAACAATATTAGGTGTAGTTGAGAAGTTGAGGGGTTGAGGAGTTTAGGCTACCGCGAGCGACTTAACCATATCCTTGTCTAAGTCATTCGCGGTAGCCTAAACTCCTCAACTACTCAACTGAATTCACCCACTTTTTGAAACCCAAAAGTTCATTGCATTCTATGAAAATTCAGGCCCGCACACTGTTGATTGTGCTGTTGTTGTTGCTGGTTGGCGCATATGTTGGCTACCGCATCATTTTGGGAGGTTCGGAAGTACCTTCCAGCATCGGAAAAGACTTTCACGTTCAAATTCCCCACAATGCTACTTTTGATGAAGTAGTCGCCTTGCTCAAAAAAGAAGGTGTGGTCAGAAAAGAAGGTGTATTTAGGCAGGTAGCCGAACGAATGGCTTACAAACAAGACCCCATGCGCAGTGGGCGTTACAAAATTGAGCCAGGTTGGACGGTCATCCACCTGATCCGGCATCTGCGCAGTGGTGAACAAGCACCAGTCAAAGTGATCCTTACTACCGAACGCACCCTGGAAGAGGTGGCCGAAAAAGTGTCTCGTTTCATTGAACCCGATGCAAAAACCCTGGAGGCGCTATTTTTTAACGAAGCCTACCTGAATAAAATCGGCTATACCAAAGACAACCTCATGTCGGTCTTCATTCCCAATACCTACGAGGTGTATTGGAGCCTGACTCCTGAGGAATTTATGGAGCGGATGCTTTTGGAGCACAAACGTTTTTGGGATCAAAAAGACCGCCTCGCCAAAGCCAAGGCAATGAACATGACTCCTGAGGAAGTGTATACTCTGGCTTCAATAGTAGAAAAAGAAACCCTCAAGGAAGAAGAGAAGCCCACCATTGCAGGTACCTACTTCAATCGACTTAAAATCGGAATGCGTTTGCAGGCAGACCCAACGGTCGTTTTTGCCACCCGTGATTTTACGACCAAACGGGTTACCAACTACCACACGAGTTTTGAATCTCCTTTCAATACCTATATGAATGCGGGTTTGCCACCCGGCCCCATCACGATGACTTCTATTTCGAGCATCGATGCAGTGTTGAACCACGATAAACACAACTACACCTATTTTTGTGCAGTTGGGGATGGATCGGGTTTGCACGCTTTTGCGGAGGACTATGACCAGCACTTGGTCAATGTGCGGACTTATGTGAGTAACCTGAAAGCGAGAGGC
>JAAFHQ010000564.1 GCA_013298445.1 Chitinophagales bacterium
TGCACTGAAAAATGTATAATACCTCGATTTTTTTTAATAACAACTAGAATGGGGGTGGGAATGACGAGTGGTTCGAATGACGAATGACGAATTTGGCGCGTTGCCCCTATTCGTCATTCGTCATTCGAAAAATTCGTCACTTGACAGCGCTCTCCAGCAACCTCAGCGTCTTCGCTTCCGTATCCAATTCCGCCATTACCCCAAGTGGCAAGGTGCATTGCTGCGAAATATGCCCAAACGAAAGCCCATATGCTGCTGGCACCGGGATATCTGCCAAACGATCAATTACCGTATCCTTCAAAGACAGTGAATTTTCACCTTCATCCGGATTACATCCATCAAAGATACCCAGTGCAAAGCCCGCAGCCTGGTGAAAACTAGCGGACTGCCGCAATTGGGTCAACATCCGATCTACCCGGTAAGGGCGCTCTTCGATGTCTTCCAAAAAAACCAGTTTATTCGTCGCGTCCAGTTCAAATTCTGTACCTGCCATCGCGGCTAGGAGGGAAAGGTTTCCCCCTTGTAATTCGCCTTGTACCCGTCCCTTACGCAGGGTGAAATACTTGTACAAGTCATCTTCTGGTTCCAGGTAAGCCTCTGCCAGCGGAATAGTGTGTGGCGAGCGCCCCTCCATCACCACGGCTCTAAAATGTTCTACCGAATAAGGATTGAACGTAGAAGACGCCACCGGGCCATGAAACCCGATCAACCCAGCTCGCTGCAAAAAAGCCAGGTGCAAGGCCGTGATATCACTGTACCCAATAAATACTTTCGGGTTTTTTCTGATCAGTTGATAATCGATGTAAGGCAGGAGCCGCGTGCAGCCATAACCACCGCGGGCGCACCACACTGCTTTGACTTCAGGGTTGGCGAACGCAGCATGCAAGTCTTCTAGGCGTTGGGCGTCGGTTCCGGCTACAAAGCCATATTTTGCCCGGAGGTTTTTGCCCGGTGCAACATTTAGACCCAGCTCTTCCAGGTTTTTCACTGCTTTTTCCAAACTGGAATCGGGAATGTAACTTCCTGGTGTAATGAGGGCTACCAAATCGCCTTCCTTCAAACGATGGGGTTTGAGCAGGGCTGGCCGCTCAGGGCGACGATTGCTCTTTTGCCCATTCATAACAAATGGTAAAAAAGAGCCCAAAGCTAAATTGCGGGTAAAAAATCGGCGATTCATAGCGCGTGTTTTTAAGCATTCCTATCGCAATATTGTTATTTTTGCTTTGAGTGGCAAATAAAATTACAAATCTATAGGCTTTATGAACAGAACGTGCTTGGAGCAGAACGAAGGTATTTTCTGACTGATTGAGGCTCATTTTTAAGTGCGTAGCAGCGCTACGGACTTAAAAATAGCCGAGAAGCAGTCAGAAAAGACCTCGTTATGCCCGAGCAACGTTCTGTTCATAAAGTCTCATACACAGATCCATGAGTGAATTTCGCCCTTGGCTAAAAAAATACCCACACGGGGTTGCAGCCAACATCAATACTGAGGAGTACGCAACTGTGGTCGACTTGCTGGAAAAAGCTTTTAAAAAGTACGCCAAAAACACCGCTTTCACCTGCATGGGAAAGTCGATGACCTATGAGCAAATCGACCGTTACTCCAGGGATTTTGGGGCTTATTTGTTGTCGAGAGGAGTAGAGCCCGGAGAAAAAATAGCCATTATGATGCCCAATTTGTTGCAATATCCAATTGCACTCTTTGGCGCCATGCGGGCAGGATTGGTAGTGGTCAACACCAATCCACTGTACACCCCCCGGGAAATGGAGCACCAGTTCAAAGACTCAGGTGCAACTGCCATCATCATCGCCGAAAACTTTGCGGCCAACCTGCAAAAGATTTTACCCAATACCGCCATCAAAACGGTGATCACCACCAGCATTGGCGAACTCCTGGGATTCCCCAAAAAAGTAGTGGTCAACTTTGTGGTGCGCAACCTCAAACGAATGGTGCCCAAATTCGAAATCCTCAATACGGTTTCGTTTACCGAAGCGCTGGCTCAAGGGAAAAAATTTCAAATTCCGCCCCATACCGGAAAACCCGATGATGTAGCCGTACTGCAATACACCGGCGGAACCACTGGCGTATCCAAAGGCGCAATGTTGACCAATGGCAACCTGGTAGCCAATATGTTACAGGTGGCTGCCTGGTGCAAGCCCTTTTTTAAAGAAGGAGAAGAGGTCGCGCTTTGCCCTTTGCCCATGTACCACATCTTTGCTTTTACAGTCAATGTGCTGTCGATCATGAGTATTGGTGGGCAAAACGTGTTGGTGACCAATGCGCGGGATATTCCTTCGGTGGTCAAAGCCCTGCAATCACACCCAATTACCTTGATCACGGGGGTCAATACTCTTTTTAATGCCTTGACCAACAATGCGGAATTCTTAAAACTCGATTTCAGCAAACTCAAAGTAAGCGCCGGTGGTGGCATGGCCGTGCAAAAAGCTGTAGCCGAAAAATGGCAAAAGGTAACGGGCTGTTACCTGGCAGAAGGATACGGGATGACCGAGTCATCGCCAGTCGCGACCAGCAATCCTTATGATGGTTCGGGTAAAATTGGTTCCATCGGGATTCCCCTCCCCTCCACCGATCTGCGCATCGTGGATGACCAGGGCAATGTGGTTGGTCCAAACCAAATTGGTGAAATCCAGATCAAAGGCCCCCAGGTCATGAAGGGCTATTACAACAACCCTGAAGAAACCTCCAAGACCGTCGTCGATGGTTGGCTGATCACTGGCGATATTGGTTTGATGCACGAAGATGGCTATTTCCAGATCGTCGACCGTAAAAAAGACATGATTCTTGTATCGGGTTTCAACGTATTCCCCAACGAAGTAGAAGATGTCATTGCTGCACATCCCAAAGTGTTGGAAGTGGCTGCAATCGGCGTCGAGGATGCAAAATCGGGCGAAGCGGTGAAAGTATTCATTGTCAAAAAAGACAAATCGCTCAGCAAAGATGAGATCATTGCCTACTGCAAAGAAAACCTGACCGCGTATAAAGTGCCTCGGATGGTGGAGTTTCGGGATGAACTACCCAAGACTAATGTGGGGAAAATTTTGCGCCGCGCACTAAAAGATGCCTAGTTTTTGCGTTTATTCCTTGGCTACGAGTACATTAATTGATGAGGTCCCCTTATAAACCAAAAACCATGAACCGATTTATCCTATTCCTATGGAGCTGCTGTTGGCTTGCTCCACTTGTTTTGTTGTCGCAAATCACTGGGAGTGATGGAAAATTGTTGCGTATTGATACGTATCGGAATTACAAGATGCTTGATTCTGCTGCATTTCAACGCACGCAATACGATTACCCGATTCCAACCCAACGGATCGAAACAAGCTATCAATTTGAAGCAGGATTATGGGTAGCACAAACCCGTTTCAATTATACTTTTGATGCTATGGGTAGGACGCTAGAGACCATTTTTGAACGCTACGATCCGGGCGCGAAGGTTTTTTATCCTCAAATTCGAACCCAAAATTTTCCTCGGGGCAGTTCCCTTAGCCAAGCTGATTCGGTATTCACCTACAGTTGGTCCGACAGCCAACAAGCCTGGGAACTGTCAATTGGCCAAAGGAATCGTTTTAACGCACAAAATCAGTTGATTGAGACCATAACTTCTATTGCGTTTTCCGGGCAGAGTTTTCGCAACCGCGATTTGAATTTTTATGATGCCAATGGCAACAATACCCGGATTGAAAATTACATTTTCCTCAATGGTCAATACACTCGAACCGGTTTTACTGTGCAAGTTTTTGACAATCAGCAGTTGCGCAGCAGCACCCGTTATGCTCCCGTTCCACCAGCTGATTCGGTGCCACTGAGCAGAACCCTCATTACCTACACACCCAATAAACTCATCAGTAGTACGGAAGGATTTACTTGGGATATTGCAGCCAAAGAATGGAAAAAAAGCAGCAACACCGTATATACCTACAATGCTGAACAACAAGTCCAATCACAAGTGACCACACTGAGTACCGCAGCAGAGGAGCAAAAAAGCCGGACCGATTTTTTTTATACTGCAAATGGGCAGTTTGCCCGCGAGGAAAGTTATCAAGGCAGCGGAACGCCCACCGAATGGAGCTTGGATAGCAAGAGGTTTTATTACTACGATCTGGCTTCTTCCTTGCGAGAACCAGCCCTTGCTCCGAAATCGTTTAAAATTAGCCCCAATCCTAGTGCTGATGAAGTCCGTTTGGATTTGCCGCTGGGCTCCAGTTTCCAGGTATTCAACGCAGGAGGTCAATTGCAGGCTTCGGGTGTCATGAATGGTCAAAAGGCCCTGGATATTCGCAGCTGGAACAGCGGAATGTATTGGGTGGTGGCAAGACAAAAAAACGAGATTTTATTAGGGAAAATCATCAAACCCTAACTAAGGTGTCCCTTGAGTGCCTCAGGATTCTTAGGTGGTGAAAAAGAAAAAAATCTTTCACCACCTAAGAATCCTAAGGCACTCAAGGGGCACTTTAGAAATTATATCGGGTTTATTTCTTATCTACCTTAATCCTTTGCTCCCGATTCGCCAATTCCCAGGCAGTGTGAAACACCAGATTTCCAATTTTAACCATTTTGTCAAAATTGATTTTATCCGGTGTATCGCTGGTGCGGTGGTAATCCGG
>JAAFHQ010000569.1 GCA_013298445.1 Chitinophagales bacterium
AAATATATAGTAAGATAGTCGCCAATAGAAGCCTGGCATTTTTATATACGTTATGTCTATTACTAAAATATTGGCAAGGATTGGAATGGAAATAAGCGCCCCAATCAATAGTGTCCGATTGTAAAGGAGTAGAAGTCCTGCAAGAATTTGAGAGACACCAACAAATGACTTGAAAGGTTCTTGGTCAAACAGGTACCAAGAAAGTTTAAAAAGCCCTAAATCTTTTACTGGGGTCGACAATTGGTCTACGGTTAAACCAAATTGGTTGTCGGTCAACTTCGCCCAACCGTAACCTAAAAAAGTCCAGGCGATTAGGACCCGAGCGCAAAGGATGAAGTAGTCCCAGATTTTTTCTGTTTTGTATGTCATTGAATGGGCTGTTTAGATTAGCAGGTTAAGGCTGTTGAGTAAGTTCGGGTTGGGTGCGTTTCAGGATGGATGTAACTTTTGTGGCCCCAAAATAACCTTAAAAACCCCGGGCATCCAGGACATCTTGCTGGTTTTGAACCTCTACGGTCTTGCATGAGGCGAGACAAAAAACTCGCCGAGTCGAATGGTTAGAGGGGACGCTTAATTTTTAATAGGAAAACAGATTAGGCGAACAATGCGCCACCGCTTTATAACCTCCCTTCAACGTTTAGTTTTTCTTTTGCTGCATGGATGCAAAAAACCAAATCAGGATTCAAAATAGCGAATTGACTGATGGCTGTTTTTACGATCTCAGCCTCAACGGTTGGCGAAAATTCAGTTAAATAAATCAGCGTCCCTTGTTTGTGGAATCGTTTCATGGTTTCCTCCAGTTGGTACAATCCAGTTGCATCAATTAAAGGAACATTTTTGAAATTCAAGATGATTACCTGTGGCTTTTGATTCGTCTGTTTTAATGCTTCGTGGAATTTTTGGGCCGCTCCAAAAAACAACGCCCCTGTAATTTCATAAATCATGAGGCCTTTGGGCAAGTTTGTGATAATGTTTTCCTGATCACCTTGTGTCTCGATCACCTGCACTTGCGTGATATCCGACATTCTTTTGATAAAAAGAAAGGCCGACAATACCATGCCGATCTCAATGGCAATGATTAAGTCAAAAACAACAGTCAATACGAATACCGTCAACAGAACTACACGGTCATATAAATTGCCTTTGTAAACCGATTTAAAAAGGTGCCATTCGCTCATGTTGTAGGCCACAATAATCAAGATTCCCGCTAGGCAAGCCAATGGAATCAGTTTGGCCAAGGGCGCGGCAATCAGCATGATCATCAATAGTACAATGGCATGAACCATACCTGCAATGGGTGTCCGACCTCCATTTTTTACGTTGGTAGCCGTGCGGGCAATCGCTCCAGTGGCCGGAATGCCGCCCACCACTGCGGAAACAATATTGGCAAAGCCTTGCGCTACCAGTTCCATGTTAGATCGATGTTTGCCGCCAATCATACCATCGGCCACAACTGCCGACAATAAACTTTCGATACTGCCCAAGAGCGCAATGGCAAACGCTGGAGAAAGCAAGGATTTGATTTGCTCGAATGACAATAGGCTGAATTGCGGCCTCGGCAAAGTATTAGGTATTTCCCCAAACTTCGTCTCTATGGTATCGACCGGCAGATGCAACCACTGCACGGCGAGTGTACAAATGATGATGGCTGCCAATGAACCAGGGACTTTAGTTGTAACTTTTGGCAGGAACAGCGTAATCAAAATGGTTGCCAGGCCTATTCCACAGGCCGTAAAATTGATGCTTTGGATATGTTCGGCGTAAGCGATCCATTTTTCAATAAATTCAGGGGGCGTTTTTTCGATGGAAAGCCCCAGGAAGTCGCGTATTTGGGTAGAAAAGATGATGACTGCAATGCCGCTGGTAAAACCCACAATCAGCGGGTGGGGAATGTACTTGAGCAACGAGCCAAAGCGCAAAAAGCCCATGGCCATCATCATGAAGCCCGCAATCAGGGTGGCAAAAGTCAAGCCTTCTATGCCATACTGCTGTACAATCCCAAATACAATAATGATAAATGCACCGGTTGGGCCGCCAATTTGGACCCGGCTGCCCCCTAAAGCAGAAATGATAAAACCCGCAAATATGGCTGTAATCAAGCCCTTTTCAGGCGAAACCCCGCTGGCAATGGCAAATGCAATGGCTAATGGCAAGGCAACTATTCCAACAATCACCCCCGCCAAAATATCGGTTTGCAGTTGCTCTCTGGTAAGGCCTTCTTTAAGAATCGTAAATAACTTGGGGGTAAACTCTTTGCTGATCTTCATCCGCTCGTAATATTTTTTCATCGTTCCATAATGGGGGAGGGGCATTGTTTGAGCACTCATGCCACGGCTTTATCGCTTCCATAACCCCGCCCCATTCTGCTCCGCCGCCCCAAAGCCGCCATGCTCTAACCAGTTACACGTTGTTTTAAATTCGAGATTTTGTTTCTATTCCCAATTCATTAAAATATTTCTCCAAATCCTCGTACATAAAATTGCATATGTATTCGTCAAGTAAAGGCAATTTTTTATTGGTTTCTATGCCTCTGCAATCAAAGCAAATCTCAAAATATTCAAAAATATTGTTGGATTTATCCAAAAATAGGATGGCATTTCTAGGATAATAACACCCCATTTTTTCTCCGGATGAATTTTTTATTGGTTTCTATGCCTCTGCAATCAAAGCAAATCTCAAAATATTCAAAAATATTGTTGGATTTATCCAAAAATAGGATGGCATTTCTAGGATAATAACACCCCATTTTTTCTCCGGATGTAATAGAATGTCTGGCGCAGGTGTTGAATAAAATATCCGAAAGTTTAGCAATCTGATATGGGGCCAAATCCTGCATCTGATCCAGTTTTGAGAAGTCCCCGCCCTTCATCACCTTGGACATTTGAACCCCTTCTTTTTCTTCAATTACCTCGGTTGAATCTAGGACGACAGTCGGAAGTTTAAAATCATAATATAGGTTAAAGGAAACAAGTTTTATCTGGGTCGCTTTCCCAAAAGGATAGGCGGCTAATCTTTTTGAAAGACTGAATTTGGTAAAATTGTTATCAATGCTATCATATTCCAAAAGCGGAGGCGGAGGCGGCATTGATTTTTTCGCTTTTGTAAAACATCCTGCCAGTAGAAAAGTAAAAAAAAAACTTTTGATTTTCATCTTTTGTGTTTTGTGGTGTGGGAGAACGGCTGCACTCCCGCACACCGTCGCCTGCGTTGGCTTCGAGTTAGGCTTGGGCGGCGGGAGTGCAGCCGTTCGGCGATTTTTATTTATTCGCTCGATTGACGCTTCTCTTTTCTACCGATTTCCATTTTTGGTCTTGAAAAAAAACTGGGTTTTTTTCAAGACCAAAATTTCAACCGCTCCCGGAGAAATCCACAGGGTTTTGAAAAAGTCTTGCTGCACATTGAATATCAATGAGTTGGCGGTCAGCCCCCCAACTCCTTTATCATCGTTTCGATGAAGCCAATTTTGTCCCTTTTCACGGCCTCCAACGAGGCTCGCCGCTCCGCCGGAATGGTGAAATATTTTTCCGCCCAAAGGTTTATTTCGACCAAAATGGGCAAGAGGTCAATCCCTTTTTGGGTCAGTTTGTACAGCACTTTGGCCTTGCTGTCGGGGTGTTCCAGTTTCAAAATCACGCCGTTTTCTTCCAATGCTCGCAATCGGGTCGCCAAAATATTGGTGGCGATGCCTTCCGGCGATTTCAAAAAATCGCCGTAGGTGCAGGTTTTTGCGTCCATCAAGTCCCTGATTATCAAGAGCGTCCACTTGTCTCCCCACACGTCGAGCGACGAACTGATGGGGCATTCCGACCTTTTTTCACTTTTTTTCATAAAATTTTCAAAACCACTTGCATTTTAAAAGTGAGCACTTCGCCTTTGCACTTGCAAATTGCAAGCAAAGGTATTGACTAACTTTTAAAATCAAAAAAAATGTCAAAAACGATTTTGGTAACCGGGGCTTCGTCGGGTTTCGGGCTTTTGATTGCCACCAAACTCCACGAATGCGGCCACAAGGTCATCGGCACGAGCCGCAACCCGGAAAAGTATGCGGCAAAACTGCCCTTCAAAATGATTGCGCTCGACCTGGATTCGGAGCAATCCATCAACACTTTGAGCGATAGACTTTTTAAGGAAATCGGCCAGTTAGATATTCTTATCAACAATGCCGGCTTTTTGGTGAATGGCATTGCAGAAGAAATACCCATTGAATTGGGCAGGAAACAATTTGAAACCAATTTTTGGGGAACCATCAAAGTGACCAACGCCATTTTGCCACATTTTAGAAAACAAAAATCCGGTAAAATTATCACGGTGGGCTCCATTACAGGGCTTGTGGCATTTCCAAGTACTTCTTACTACGCGGCTTCCAAACACGCTTTGGAAGGGTATTTCAAAGCCTTGCGATATGAATTGACGGAGTTCAATATTCGTGTGGCGATGATTGAGCCGGGTTCTTTCAAAACCAATATCATGGAAAACTCCGCAACAACCTTAAATAGGATTGAAGACTACAATGCATTGAGGCGCAAAAGTGAAAAATACGCAGATTTCATCGTTGAACAAGGTGAAGACGCTGCA
>JAAFHQ010000553.1 GCA_013298445.1 Chitinophagales bacterium
CGCACGGCCATCAAACTACGTTCTTCCAATTGATACTGTAAAACAGATTCAGGCGCCATGTTGTTGATGCCTAAAAAGATAATCGGGTTGTTTTCCCTGAAATATTGGGGGAGGTAAAAACTTTTACGCCCCTCATATGATTGCTGGTCAAAATCAATGGCACGCATGCGGTATTGGTTGCCTTCAATATCGGGAGTGATGTCTACGACGTAATTGTACGAACGCATATCCCCCAAAAGCCGGGCAAAACACCGCTCGTTGAATTTGACGAACTCCTTGGCGATCCTGGTTTTGTTAAAAACGGATTCTTGCAAATGGCGCTTCATAAAATCATCACCTGGTACCCCTGCAATGTGCTCTTCAATCAAGGTACTGCCACTCACAATATATATCATAGTGTTGGGTGAAAGAATATCTTCCAGTTCAAGTCCATAGACCCTTGAAGCATCCGCCTTTTTGACGTAAAAGTGATCGTAGTTGTCGTTGATGCGGTTGATGATGCGGATGCGAAAAGGTTTGGAATTGCCAAAATTACAGTAATCGATCCGGGCAATGGTGAGGTGATCCAACAATTCCACGTTGCCATCTACCTTGAGGAGCGAATAGATGTACTTAAGCGCTTGAAAAATTTCTTTTTGGTCGTATTCGGGGTAATACACCGTTTCCCAAAGGGTGTCATTGCCTTCCTGATCAATCAGAGGTATCGCAGTATTGTAGCGCAACAAGTCGCTGTATTGTAGCGGCAGGTCAATTGCGCGATTGTATTTGTTCAAGTACTCCAACAAGTGTTCCTGAATGGGGTAAACCTGTTTTTTTTGAGAAGGTACGTTTCCTTTCATAAATTGGTTTATTGCACTTTCATGTCCACCATGATTTCGGTGAGTTCACTCAGTACTGTGGCATCTTCGATGGTAGAAGGAGTGGAGTATTTTTCGCCATCAGCAATGTGGCGCATGATTTTACGCAAAATTTTGCCGGATCTGGTTTTGGGCAATCGGGGCACCAACATCACCTTTTTAAAACAAGCAATGGGACCAATTTGATTTCGAACCATCTCAATCAGGTCTTTTTCCAGGTCTGCCTCATAGATATTTGCATTGGATTTAAGCACCACAAAGCCCACCGGAACCTGACCTTTTAATTCCTCTTTTACCCCAATTACGGCACATTCTGCCACGGCAGGGTGGGCTGCTACAATTTCCTCCATCTCGGAGGTAGAAAGCCTATGGCCTGCTACATTGATCACATCGTCGATGCGGCCGGTGATAAAAATATACCCCTCTTCGTCCGTATAGCCCCCATCACCTGAAAAGTAAAACCCAGGGTAGGCAGCCAAATACGACTTGATGAAACGCTCAGTATCATTCCATAAGGTGGGCAAACAACCTGGAGGCAAAGGTAATCGGATCACTACCGCTCCTTCCTGGTTGGGAGGCATGTTCTCCCCTTCACTGTCGACTACCCTGATATCAAAGCCAGGAACGGGTTTGGTAGCCGAGCCAGGTTTGATGGGCAACAATTCCACATTGACCATATTGGCCAGCATGGGCCAACCGGACTCGGTTTGCCACCAGTGGTCGATGACCGGAATGCTTAAAACAGATTTTGACCATTCCAAGGTGGCCACATCACATCGTTCGCCCGCCAAAAACAAGTAGCGGAGGCAGGCCGTGTCATATTCTTGCTTCAATTTACCTTCGGGGTCTTCCTTTTTGATGGCTCGAATGGCAGTTGGTGCCGTAAAAAACACCTTTACCTGATACTCCTCAATCATGCGCCAAAATGCCCCAGCATCCGGGGTTTTGATGGGTTTTCCTTCGTATAACACGGTGGTAGCCCCCATAATCAATGGGCCATAAACGATGTAGGAGTGCCCAACCACCCAGCCTACATCTGAGGCTGCCCAAAACACTTCGCCGGGTTCAATTCCGTAGATGTATTTCATGCTGAACTGCATGGCCACAGCATGCCCACCGTTTTCACGCACGATGCCTTTGGGTGCACCCGTAGTGCCAGAGGTGTAAATGATGTACAGCGGATGACTTGCTTTCAAAGGGACATAATCGGCAGGTTTTGCGCTTTGTAGCAAGGTTTCCCAATTGTAGTCTCGCCCACTTTTGAGGGGCGCCTGGTATTGTTCCCGTTGATAAACGATCACGCTGGAAGGTTGGAATATTGCTTCATCCAGGGCCTCATTGATGATCGTCATGTAGTCGATGACCCGAGTGAATTCAATGCCACAGCTGGCTGTAAGCAACACTTTGGGTTTGGCATCTTCAATCCGGATCGCCAGTTCGTGGGCCGCAAACCCGCCAAAAACTACCGAATGAATGGCTCCCAGCCGTGCACAAGCCAACATGGCAATGACCGCTTGGGGAATCATGGGCATGTAAATGATTACCGTGTCTCCTTTTTGTACCTGCTGGTCTTTCAGGACTCCGGCAAAAAGTTCAACTGCCTGTAACAATTCCAGATAGGTGTATATTCTTTTGCTGTTGGTAATCGGAGAATCGTAGATCAAGGCAGCCTGATCGCCTCGACCTTCTGCTACATGGTGGTCAAGGGCGAGATAGGACGTGTTGAGCATTCCATCCTGGTACCAGCGGAACAATTTATGCTCATCTTTGGAAAGAATATTTTCAGGAAATTTGAACCAGTGAATCAATTTGGCCTGATCCCCCCAAAATTGCTCCGGCGAAGCTAAACTGCGTGCATGAAATTCCTGGTAAGTCATGGCAAGAGTGTTTTTTGGTGATGGGGATTTTAAGGGAATTCAAAAGTCTGTCAAAGGTGTGCAGCGTCGTCACTGGTGCTGGTACAAGTCTCCAGACTTGTACCAATATCAACACGTCTCTGACGTGAGGCTACTCAGTATTTTCGCATTGCTCGTGCGTCAGAGACGCGAAAATACTGGTACAAGTCTGGAGACTTGTACCAGCTAAGACTTGTTCCAGCTAAGCCTAATCTTAAAGTTGCGCCGCCCCGCTCTTGATCTCCTCCACTACCTCCGGATTGAGAAGGGTGGAAACATCACCCAGATTGGAGGTATCACCTTCGGCAACCTTGCGCAAAATCCGGCGCATGATTTTGCCCGAGCGGGTTTTGGGCAAACCACTCACGATTTGTATTTTATCGGGTTTGGCAATGGGGCCAATTTCCTTGCTCACCACATCCAATACCTCTTTGCGGAATTTGTCTTCATCGCTGACTGGGTCAGTCGTAATGACGTAGGCATAAATACCTTGGCCCTTGATGTCGTGTGGATAACCAACTACTGCGGATTCGACCACGCCAGGGTGTTGATTGATGGCATTTTCTACCTCTGCTGTTCCGAGCCGGTGGCCGGACACATTGATGACGTCGTCTACCCGCCCAATGATGCGATAGTATCCATCCTTGTCGCGGCGTGCACCATCCCCAGTAAAGTACATGCCTTTGATAGGGCTAAAGTAGGTTTGCCGACAACGTTCGTGATCCCCATAGGTCGTCCGCAAAATGGAAGGCCAGGGGAATTTTATGCACAATAAACCTTCCACATCGTTGCCTTCAATTTCTTTTCCCTCAGAAGTGGTCAAACAAGGCTGAACACCCGGCAAGGGTAAAGTAGCATAGCAAGGTTTGAGCGGGGTTATGCCTGCCAATGGGGAAATCAGAATGCCACCTGTTTCGGTTTGCCACCAGGTATCCACGATGGGGGCATTCCCTTTTCCAATTTTATCGTTGTACCAGCGCCAGGCTTCTTCGTTGATGGGCTCACCCACACTACCAAGCACTTTAATGCTAGACAAATTGTGCTTTTCTACCCAGGAATCGCCCTGTGCCTGTAAGGCCCGAATGGCAGTAGGGGCGGTATAAAAATGGGTTACCTGGTGTTTGTCACAGATTTCCCAAAAACGACCTGCGTCAGGATAAGTAGGGACACCTTCAAACATGATGGAGGTAGCACCACTCAGGAGTGGCCCATAAACGATGTAAGAATGCCCGGTAATCCAGCCAATATCGGCAGTACACCAGTAGATATCGCCATCCTGAATTTGAAATACATTGCGGAAACTGTACGCCGTGTACACCATATAGCCTCCACAGGTGTGGACAACACCTTTGGGTTTGCCCGTTGAGCCGGAAGTATACAGGATGAAAAGCATGTCTTCGGAGTCCATTGTTGTGGCGGGACAGTCGTTGGATTGATGGTTAACTTCATCGTGCCACCACTTGTCGCGCCCAGCTTGCATGGCAACGGGATCTGCTACGCATTGGTATACCAGCACGGTTTCCACAGAACTACAACCCATAAGCAAAGCTTCATCGACCACCTTCTTGACTGGAATATGTTTGGCTCCACGGCTGTTGTAATCCGAAGTAATCACCATTTTGCATTCGGCGTCCTTGATGCGATCCGACAGAGAATGAGCCGAAAAACCAGCAAAAACAACCGAGTGAATGGCACCAATTCGTGCACAAGCCAGTATACCAATTGCCAATTCAGGTACCATTGGCATATAAAAACAGACCCGATCTCCTTTTTGAATGCCATTGGCTTTGAGTGCATTGGCTGCCTTACAAACTTCTGAATGGAGTTGGCGGTAGGTGAAGCTGCGATTAGGTGCTTCGGGGTCGTTGGCTTCCCACAGGATCGCAACTTGATCCCCCCGGGTAGCCAAATGGCGATCCAG
>JAAFHQ010000554.1 GCA_013298445.1 Chitinophagales bacterium
AGAAAATTCAGAAACCAACCCGCGCTATTTACAGGTTACGCTCAATAAAACCCCTAAAGACAGTCTGGGTTTGACCAATGAAGGTTTCCGGGGCATGGGCATCAAAAAGGGACTGCGATACGATTTTTCCGTACTCTATCGCTTGCCAAGCGGGAACGCCAAAATCCACCTGGAATTGGTCACGGAAAAAGGTGAAATCATTGGCTCCGGCCAGTTCACTCCTAAAAATACGGGCGACGTATGGCAAAAGGGCGAAACCAGCTTTACCGCTACTGCCACCGAACCCAAGGCCAAACTCAACATCTGGTTTGAAGGCACCGGAATGCTGGATGTCGACATGCTCTCCCTTTTCCCCAGCGACACCTGGAAAGGCCGTAAAGGTGGCCTCCGCGCCGACATGATCCAAATGCTAGCCGACCTCAAGCCTGGATTTATTCGCTTTCCTGGAGGTTGCATCGTGGAAGGGCACGACCTTTCGGTGCGCTACCAGTGGAAACGCACCATCGGCCCCGTGGAAGACCGCAAACTCGTGATCAACCGCTGGAATTATGAATTTGCGCACCGCCCTACGCCAGATTATTTCCAAACCTTTGGCCTGGGCTTTTATGAGTATTTCCAAATGGCCGAAGACATTGGTGCCGAACCCCTGCCCATTTTGAACTGTGGCATGGCCTGTCAATTCAACTCGGCTGAAGTAGCTCCATTGGGAGACTTAGCCCCTTATGTCCAGGATGCCCTGGATTTGATCGAATTCGCCAATGGTTCTACTTCAACCAAATGGGGCAGAATGCGCGCCGATATGGGCCACCCAGCCCCCTTCAACCTCAAAATGCTCGGTGTAGGCAACGAAAACTGGGGCCCACAATACATCGAACGCTTGAAAGTTTTCCAGGCGGCCATCAAACGGGAGTACCCCAAAATCAAACTGGTGTGCAGCAGTGGCATCAACCACAGTGGGGAGTTGTTTGACTACCTCAATGGCGAATTGCGCGAGATGAAGGCCGAGTTCATCGATGAACACTACTACAGCCGTCCAGAATGGTTTTTGGCCAATGCTAAACGGTATGATAGTTATGACCGCAAGTCTGTTTCGAAGGTTTTTGCCGGAGAATATGCCGGGCAAAGTGACAAAACAGTCAGCGTCAACAACAAAAACAACTGGCGAACTGCCTTGGCAGAAGCTGCCTACATGACTGGGCTGGAACGCAATGCGGATGTGGTACAAATGGCTTCTTACGCGCCGCTCTTTGGTCATGTCGATGGCTGGCAATGGAAACCGAACCTGATTTGGGTCGATAACTTAAAAACCATGCCCACCCCAAATTATCACGTACAAAAGTTGTACGCCAATTACAAGGGGAGTCAGGTGGTGCCAATTTTGTACAAAGATAAATTGCCTGCTACAGGGCAGGATAGCCTCTACGCTTCGGCCACACTGGACCAAACCAGCAACGAGTTGATCATCAAAATTGTCAACGCTTCAGCTAAGGCGCAAACTGCGGAAGTGAACATTGATGGGGTGAAAAAACTGGATGCGAAGGCGAAGTTGATCACCTTGCAAAATGACAGTTTGGAGGCGGAGAATACGATGGATATGCCTTCGGTGGTTGCGCCAGTGGAAAAGGAGATCGAGACGAAGGGGAAGCGAGTGGAATTGGAGATGAAAGGGTATTCGTTTTCGGTGATCCGGGTAAAACTGTAGGGGCACCCACACAGGGGTGCCCCTACATCCGGTTATCGCATTCAAAATGCGATAACTGGGAAATGAAAAATTATGAAAACGGCCACCTTGTGGGGAAACCACACAGGGTTTCCCCTACGAGTTATTCTTCGATTTCATGCAACATCAGCGGCGAATCCTCCTTCGCCTCCAAGCCAGAATGCCCCATCAGGAACAAATCCACCTGACGTGCACATTCTCGACCTTCGGAGATGGCCCATACCACCAGGGATTGACCCCGGCGCATGTCACCTGCTGCAAAAACTTTTTTGTTGCTGGTTTGGTATTTCTGCTCGGATGCTTTGACATTGCCACGCTCGTCCAGTTCTACGCCCAATTGTTCGAGCATACCCTGGTGTTGTGGGTGTACAAAGCCGATAGCCAAGAGGGCCAGGTCGCAAGGAATTATTTGTTCAGAGCCCGCTACTTCTTTGAAAGAATAGCGGCCAGTGGTTTGATCCATTCCCCACTCAACCTTCACCAATTCCAATTGTTTGACATTGCCCTGTTCGTCGCCGATGAAACGTTTGGTTTGGATGGCCCATTGACGGTCAGCACCCTCTTCATGTGAGGAAGAAGTCCGCAAAATCATCGGCCAATTCGGCCAGGAGTATTCATCGCGCTCTTTGGGCGGTTTGGCCAATAATTCGATTTGAGTAATCGAAGCAGCCCGGTGGCGATTGGATGTTCCCACGCAGTCAGCACCAGTATCACCACCACCGATCACGACTACGTGTTTATCAGTGGCCCAAATATCTGCGTCAGTAGGCAATTGATCTCCAGCCTGGCGGCGATTGCTTTGCTCCAAAAAATCCATTGCAAAATGAACACCTTTCAGTTCCCGACCAGGGATAGGCAAGTCGCGTGGTATGGTGGAACCACCGGCCAGAACCACTGCATCAAAATCATTGAGCAATTGTTTGGCTTCGATGTCTACACCAATATTGGTATTGACGCGGAAGTTTACACCTTCCTGCTCCATAACCCCTACGCGGCGCTCAATGACCCATTTTTCCAGTTTGAAGTCAGGAATGCCGTAACGCAGCAAGCCCCCAACGCGGTCTTTGCGCTCAAACAAAGTGACCTCATGGCCAGCCTTGTTCAATTGTGCAGCGGCACCCAGGCCCGCAGGGCCAGAACCAACCACGGCTACTTTTTTACCAGTGCGGTGTGCTGGTATCTGAGGTTTGACGTAGCCTTTTTCGAAGGCCAGTTCCGCAATCGACTTTTCGATGTGCTCGATGGCTACGGGAGGCTGGTTGATGCCCAGTACACAAGCAGCTTCACAGGGTGCCGGACAAATGCGTCCGGTGAATTCCGGGAAGTTGTTGGTGCTGCTGAGGATTTGGTACGCTTCGTCCCAGTTTTCCTGGTATACCGCGTCGTTGAACTCTGGGATGATGTTGCCCAATGGACAACCGCTGTGGCAAAAGGGTACACCACAGTCCATACACCGAGAAGCCTGGTCAACCGTTTTTTCAGCTGAAAACGGCTCGTAAATCTCGCGATAGTCGTTGATGCGCTCTTCGGGTTTGCGTGAAGAGGGGAGTTCGCGAGTATGTTTGAGAAATCCTTTAGGATCTGCCATTTGTTTGTTTTTCCCCCACGGCTAAAGCCATGGGTTGGTTCTTGTTTGGTGCCTCCCACGGATAAATCCGTGGGTTGGCGGTATATCTTAGGTGGTGGAAGGCCATCACACCCACACATTCACACCTACACACCCACACTCATTCTTGTGGGTTGGGTTGGCGTCGTTAGGAAACCAAAGCTGGTTTGAGGTCAACTTGCATCTTCTCGGAGCGCTTGGCGAGTACAGCTTTGTAATCGCGTGGCATCACCTTGGTGAAGAATTGGCGTTCAATATCCCAGTTTTCGAGCATTTCGCGGGCCACTTTGCTACTGGTGCAGCTAAAGTGGTTGCGCAACATGCGGCGCAGCAAGTCGAAGTCCTCGTCTTCCATAGGATCAAGGTCGACCATTTCGGTGTTGACGCGTTTTTCGAACGCTCCAAGTGGGTTATACACGTAAGCTACACCACCACTCATCCCAGCAGCGAAGTTTTTACCTGTTTCACCAAGCACCACTACAACGCCACCAGTCATGTATTCACAACCGTGGTCGCCGATGCCTTCTACTACGGTTTTGACCCCAGAGTTGCGCACACAGAAACGTTCGCCCGCCATCCCTTTGATGTAGGCTTCGCCAGAGGTGGCACCATAAAAAGCTACGTTGCCGATGATGATGTTTTCCTGTGGTTCAAATTTGGCCTCACGATCGGGAACCACAATCAGTCGACCACCGGAAAGACCTTTGCCAAAATAGTCATTGGCTTCCCCTTCAAGCGTGAACTGCAAGCCTGGCGCTGCAAAAGCACCAAAACTCTGGCCGGCAGAGCCCCGGAAACGGAAATCAATCGTGGCATCGGGCAAACCTTTACCTTTATATCGTTTGGACACTTCGTTGGAGAGCATTGCCCCAACCGCACGATCGGTATTTTGAATTGGGAAGATGGAACTCACTTTTTGTCCATTCTCCAATGCCAGCTTGGCTTGGTAGATCAACTTGCGGTCCAAAACACTGGCAATGCCGTGGTCTTGTTCAACCCGTTTGTATTGGCCCACGTTTTCATCCACTGGCTGCTTGAACAGGATGGCATTGAGGTCCACCTGACGGTATTTCCAGTGCTGAACATTGTTGCGGAGGCGGAGCAATTCCACTTTGCCCACCATTTCGTTGATGGTGCGGAAGCCCAATTGCGCCATGATTTCACGCAAGTCCTCGGCCAGGAAGCGGAAGAAATTGATCACGTGATCAGGGTCACCCTTGAAGCGTTTGCGCAACTCAGGATCTTGAGTTGCAATCCCTACTGGGCAGGTATTGACATGGCACTTGCGCATCATGATACAACCTTCCACCACCAGGGCAGCAGTAGCTACACCCCATTCTTCAGC
>JAAFHQ010000555.1 GCA_013298445.1 Chitinophagales bacterium
CAAACGCCGAAGTTTATTTATCAGTCGCGGAGGGAGGCTCTAGAAAAAGCGAGGTGGCTTTAATTTTTTTCATTACCAATTCTCAGCACTGAAGAAATTTTATTTGTTCGCCTCAGCACGATTAGCATCTGAAGTTGAGTTTTAGCTGAACAATACAAATTGGCATGAAAAAATTACTTACTATTTCTATAATCATCGTATTCGTTCAATCCGTAGCTTTATCCCAAACCTTTGAAGGCAAATTGACTTACCTTTTTGAGCATGGAAAAAATCTTGATACAACCTTTGTTTTTGTCCGAGGGGATTCAATTAGAATCGACCTCGATAAGAGAAATAATGTTTCTACCTACCTCTATTTCCCAGGAAAGAATACATACCATTTCTATAGCAAAAGAGACCAGACCTACTTTTCCTATCCAATAATTAAACCCGATGCAAACCACCAAGTAATATCGTATAAGTTGAGCAACAAAACGGACTCTATTATCTTGCATTACCAATCTAAGACCTTATCTAATAGCGTTGAAATGACCATGGAAACAACAACCAAGGCTGTTCTGATATTAAACACCAATCTTCTAGTATCCGTTTTGAAAGATACCTATGTAGAGCCTTGCGTTTTAAATGGAAGTGGCTACATTGCCAAGGAAATCAATATTGAATACTATTTTAGTGGAATAAATGAAAAAAGAGCCAACCATAGGCGGCTAATCCATGTGGATTACACCAGGCCGGATAGAGGGTTGTTTGATATGAAATAAATTGAGGAAGTGAGCGTCCATTGTTTCATAAGTTTCTTTGAATTTGAACCAAAATCGTGCTTTACCAACAGAATCTCCTATTTTTGGGTAAAAAACCATCTTGTTCTTCAAAAAATTTCTGCACTGTTGTTTGTTACTCTTTGTCTGCATCCTTTCCACTGAGCTTATCGGTCAGGACTCTCTCCAGCATTTCCGCGCCCGCAATCAACTCGCTTCTTACCTGCGCTACAATTGGGATCGCCAAAACGAACTGGAAAATCCGAGTGCTGCACTCAAAGTTTTAGACCAAACCCTAAATAGCCTTTGGCGGCAGCCCAAAAACGCCCTCGAAGCCGAAGAACTCCTCTGGGTACAGCTCAGCCGCGCCGAATACCTTTTTCAATTGGGAAAAGTACTCGAATCCATTCAGGCATTCGAAGCGGCCTTGTCTTGGCACCAACGCTACCACTATGCGGACATGGTAGAATACCTGTACAAACCCTTGATTGCGCATTACACCCGTTTGGGCGAAAATGAAAAGGCGCGGGTGTTGTACGAAAACGCTTTTAAAGAAGCCGATCCGGAAAGCCTGCCCGGCTTGTACAACAATCTGGGGCTGACCTATTGGAATGAAGGGCGGAATACCGAAGCACTCCAATATTTTGTAAAAGGCCTAAAACTCAAATCCGCAAACGCTGCGCAAAAAGGCCTGCTTTTGCTCAGCACTGCGCGTAGTCAATTTGAGTTGGGTCAATTTGCCCTGGCGGGAACTGCCTTGCAACAATCCCTACAAGCCCTGGAAAGTATCCCCCAAAAAGAAGTCGATGTACTGGATTACCTGGCGGGCGCCTATGCCTTGCAAGGGGTCATGCAGCGTCAAAACAACAATTACGCTGCCGCTGAAAAATCCCTGCGCAAAGCCCTGGCCCTTGCACATGAGGTATACGGCACCCAACACCGGGAATATGGCAAAATCAATGTAGAACTAGGGCAGCTTTTTTTGAAAAATAGCCAGGCCACCCAGGCAGTGCGTTTTTTTGATGCAGCCTTACAAGCGGTGGTGCCCAGTTTTAAACCCAAAACGCCACTAGACCTGCCCAATGCGCAAAAATTGTACGAAGAAAACACCCTTTACGAGGCGCTCGCGGGCAAAGCGGAAGCACTTGCCCAATTGTACCAGCAAAACCAACAGTTGAGCTACCTCAGCAGTGCATTTGCCAGCCACCAACTGGCTCAGCAGGTGGAACTTTCCTTGCGCAACACCTTGCAGTTTGAGTCTTCCAAATTGAACTTACTCGCTTACAGCCGCAAACGTATGGAAGCAGCTTTTGCCATTGCCTATAACTTGTACCAGCGGCAGCCCAAGCAACAAACCATTCAGGCGGCCTGGACGATGTTGGAGCAAAACAAGGCAGCGGTTTTGCTGGAGGCGGTGCAAGAGAACCGTTTGAAACAAGCACTGAACAGTGGCGACACTTTATTGCAAGAGGAAATCAAATTGAAAAAGCGGATCGCTTGGTTAGAAAATGCCGCCCTGGACACCCAAAACGCAACCCAGGTTCAAAACTATCAGCGCCAGGCCAATCAGACCCGCGATGAATTGGCGAGTTTAAAAATACAATTGGCCAAGAAATACCCGGTTTATGCACAATTGAAGGAGCAATTGTACAAACTGGATTTCGAAAAAATCCGTCAAAAGCTCCTGCAAAGCAAAGACGCCGTGGCGCTGGAATATTTTGTCGGCGCGGAACAGAGTTATTTGTTCCAGCTCTCTGCCGAAGGGAAAATGAAGTGGTTAAAAATCGGGGAGTCCCCGGCTTTGCGTAGCCAGGTGGGGCAACTTTTGACCATGGTTCAAGACAAAAGTGGTGGGGATTTAAAAGCTTATCAGGCTTTGGGTCAGGAATTGTTAAAAACTATAGTCCCCGCGGCCGTTCGCCCTTCTACAACTCAATCCATCGTATTGATTCCCGACGCCTGGTTGAGTGCTCTACCTTTTGAAGCTTTGGTGACGGGCGAAAAAAAGGCTGCCCGTTGGCCTCAGGTTGCCTATTGGTGTCGGCAGGTCAAATTGCAATACGGATATTCCCTCGGAGTTTTGTTGTCGCAACTCGAATTGAGTACCCAAAGCGGTGGTGGCATGTTGGCTCTGGCACCCGGCTTCGACAAAGCCGAACGGGGTTTGGCCCCTTTGCGCAACAGCAAAGCGGAAATTGAACAAATTAAAGGCATCAAAAAAAAGGCCTACTTCCAGGATCAGGCGACCTGGGAACATTTTGCCGAAAAAGCGCCCCAATTCAATATCCTGCACCTGGCTACCCATGCCTCGGCAGATAGTGTACACAACACAGCCGGGATTGAGTTTTATGAACGCCGGGCTTTTTTGTCCGACATTTATGCCCTCCCTCTCCACGCTGATCTGGTTTGTTTGAGCGCTTGTGAAAGTGGCCTGGGGGAATGGAAGCAGGGCGAGGGAGTGATGAGTTTGGCCCGGGCGTTTGCTTATGCGGGTGCGAAAGGGTTGGTGGCTACTTTGTGGTCGGTGAATGAGGTATCGAGTTCTACCTTGTTTCTCTCTTTTTATCAACATTTGCGTAAAGGTGAAACCAAGGCCCAGGCACTACATTCGGCTAAACTGGATTATTTGGATGATCCGGAAATTCCTGCTTTTCAAAAGACACCTTACTATTGGGCGGCGTTGACCTATGTGGGGGAGGATAGTGTGGTGAAGATGGGGAATCCTGCAATGAAATGGTATGTGATCTTTGGGGTCGTTTTGGTGGTTGGGGGCTTGGCGGTTTATTTTGGCCGCTGGGATCAATTTTTCAGGAGATGAGGCATGCTGCTTCATCTCCTGAAAAACTACAATTCCCAATCCGCTTTCTAAAGCTTGATTTTCGCCAATGGCCCTAGTTCCTCGAAAGTAAGGGTAACTTCCGTGGCACCCAAGGCGTAGGGCATGATCTCATAATGTTCGTAATAAAGGAAGAGTCCTTCTTCGGTCAAACCATAGTTGGCGGGTAGCACAAAATTGAATGTATCGTCGAAGTCGAATCCTTCTTTGAACACATCCGCTCTTTCTTTCCGCACTTTTTTCTCGGCCAATGCCTGGACGGCTGCTTTGTCGGTCACGAGGTCGTCCCAAGTCAGGATTTTACCCGATTTTGCGTCAAAAGTATTCAATGCCTCGGTTGGACTACCGTGCGCGCCGCCCAGATAGGCATTGCCATTGATGGCCAGGGTGAGGTATTTTCCATTGTTGAACACAACTTCGGAGCCTGTACTTACTTCAAAGCCACCAGTCATAACCGAGGCTCCGCCTTCTTTTTTAGACTCATCGTGTATTTTGAAAAAAGCCTTGGCTGCTCCATCAAGTGTAGAAGATTTTGGCGTTTCTTCAGCTTCCAATATGCTAAAGAGGTAATTGTTCGTCCAGGTAGTAACTGCGTCTTGCAGTGCTTTTTCACCTTTGGTAACCACTGGGTACAAGAGGTCTATTCTGGCACAGTCGGTGCGGGTTTCGTCGTCTGCGGCCTTGTCGCAATCAGCGCCCTGTTCTTTGCGGAATACCTTCTGCTCAACACTTGGTGCAGCAGCGGTTTCTTCCTGGGTGCCATTTTTACTGTTTTGGCAAGCCACAATACCTAGGAGGCTCACCAGGAAAAAGATTTTGTTGAAATCCTGAATTCTCATGTTATGTTAAAAGGATTTGGTGACGAGTAGAAGCGAGGAAGGGATAAAACGTCTTTTATCCTCTGGCTCGTAGTGGAAAGGTATTAATTTTTTTTGAGCTGGGAAAAAGATGGGGTGGTTCGATGTGGGGTTAATCTGGAAGTGGGTAGTTTTATGAATCAGGGAAACATCTACTAAGTAAAACACTTTACAGCGTTCCGTAGTCCACATTTTTCCAAGA
>JAAFHQ010000056.1 GCA_013298445.1 Chitinophagales bacterium
AAGTGGATCAGGTTATTCAGCGGCTGAAGGAGATTCTGGGTTAAATCTTACTAGTGAACATTTTTTTGCCACAAAGACACGAAGACACAAAGTGCTTCCTTTTTCACTCGATAAATTTCACCCCGTACTTACGTTTCACTTCCTCAATCCTTCCTGCCAAAGCCTTTTCTTTTTGATTCATTTCGTTCAACACCAGTTTTGGCATGGGGCATTCCAGTAGTGTTTTATTGCCTTCGCTGGAGACGAGGATGTTTTTTCCATCCCCAGAAAAAGCAGCTATGGGGGGAGTATCCTTGTCTCCCGTATTGAGCTCCATCCAGAGGTTGCCGTAGATGTCCCACAAACGCAATACTCCGTCTGCGGAAGTGCTCAAGAGGGATTGACCATCGGGTGAAAAAGCCAAACTGGTAATTTCGGACTGATGACCGGAAAGCAATAAAACCTCACCCCGCTCAAAATGCTCGAGGTAGATGTTGTGATCGGCATCTGCGGTAGCCAGGAATTGATCATTGGGGTCCAGGACGGCTAACAATTCATGACCTGTTTCACTATAATTCGCCTTGCGAAACAAGTCCCCCTCCGGAGTAAGCAGAGCCATACTTGAATCGGCTGCAACGGAGTAAATAAAGCGTTTTTGTTGAGATACTTGCAATTGACGAATGGAGCTATTGTGCAAAGCCAGGGTTGGCAAGGAATTGCCTTTTAGGTCCCAACGGTACAATTTGCCATCGTGCCCTCCCGCCAAAATCCGATTGCCCTTTTCCGAAAAAAGAACAGCATAACTATAAGCCGGGGCATTGGGCAATTGAATAAATATACCTGAGCCAAGATTCCAGAGCTTGAGGCTTCCATCGGCCGAACGGGTCAAAATGGACTGCCCGTCCGGGCTAAAAAGTGCATTGTAGGTATTGACCTTGTCCGGAAAACTGCGTTGAAGTTGCCCATCGTTACTCCAAAGTTTAGCTTGTTTGTCTCTGGAGGTAGTCAGCCAAGATTGACCATCCGCAGAGGCACTGGTGCTCAAGACCGATGCGGTATGGGCCTCAATGGGGCTGGCTACATTGGTCGAAGCGTTCCAAAGCCAGGCCCGCCCAGAAGTGCTACCCAGCAAGTAGTTGTCGCCGGAACGGGCAATCGCGTTGGCCAATATCAAAGTGTCTTTACCCGTTTGGACAGGGCTACTTTTGCCTTTGCTCAAGAATACCAATTGTTGCTGATCCTGGACTGCCAAATAGTCCTGGCCATTCCCCAGCGGGTAAATGGCATTGAAAGATTGTGCAGACTGGGCAAGGGGGTGATTCAGCGTATCCCATACGGCTTGTGAAAAGGCGCGCATTTGTGCAGGAGAGATAGGCCATTTGTCATTTAATTTAGTAGACAAATAAGCCAAAAACAAGGCATCTCCAGGCTTGTTATTGGTGCGCAGGTTATCGGCAAGGATGGCCAGACGAAGCATTTCCGCCTGTTTGCTTTGAGCTTGAGCGATTTCCTCGCTTTTTTTAGCTTCCGCCTTGGCCAGGGCTTCCGCATTTTTGGCTTTATCGGCCAGGTCTTGTGCTTTTTTAACCTCCTCGCCGGCTTCGGCGGCCTCGGCTACAGCTTTTTTTGCCGCCTCACTTTTTACAAGCAAGTCTGTATCGATGGCTTTTTGCGCTTGTTTGATGAGGTCATATAGGTCATTCTCCAGTGGTTTGTCAGGGCAATTTAGCGCGGCGATGTAGCTGTCGATGGCCCGGTTGTAATTTCTTTTTTTAAACTCCAGGAGTCCATCCTGGCGTACCTCCTCAAAACATTTTTTAGCTTGTGCGGATAGGTTATTCAGCGCTCCTAAAAAGAAGCAGCAAGCCACCAAAATCCAGGTCTTTTTTATCATCTGGTGCATCGTTGATCATTTTAGGTTAAAAGCCAATTGAACTTGCATTGCATTGCTACCATCGCCTAATGGCCTGGTATCCAAACGCAGGGATAAACTATCTTTGCCACAATATTTGTCATATTGCCTTTGCCTGGCCTTGGTATTTAAGGCTCGATAGAGGTAAACAGCAGCATCCAGGCTCAATACTGCCCAGCCAGCATAGGTGTACAAGCGGGCATCTTTTTCGTAGTTTTTTGCTTGTTCAAAGAAGGGCTGAGCCAATTCTTTGGATTCACCATTGGTATGGTAACTTTTGTAGGTATTGTAAGCCTCAATTTTTTTACTTTTTTGAAATTGGCCAATGCCGGTCAGAATCAGGCCTCCGGCGGCAATTCCCAAATGTGGCAACTGCTGGCTCAAGGTAAAAGCTGGCCGAACATCCGCACAATCTACATTGCCCCACAACTCGGTACTGAGCACCAAATGGTATTTTTGGCCAAAAAGCAGTACATCTTCCAGGGCATCCAACCAGGTCATACTCCGCAAACCTACTGTGCCTTCGGGCAATGACCCCAAATCCCCTTTGGCCTTAAATGGCAAGGGCGTGATCACTCGCCCGGCTTGATTGAGCAATAGTACACTAGTTATGTAGTTGAAGCCCTTTTCTGTGGCACCCAATTCGTACGCAAGGTGCAAATCGGCATCCTCCAAACGAAGGTCAGTGATGGCCATAAAGTAGCTCGTGGTAAAGTCTGCGTGTTTGGTTTGGTCAGGGTTGAACTGTAGGGCCAACTTGCCAGTTCGTTCAACAACCTCAAATTGGATGGTGTCCCGTTGGGTATAGATCAAGGCTTTCTTCTGCGCACAAAGGAGCAAGGGAAGCAAGCCAAAGAGGAGTATGGTGATGGTTCTTTTTTGCATGGCTTAATTGGTTTCGGGGGTGTACATCCAGAAGTCGGAGAAAATTAAAAACTCCAGGTTGTTGTTTTTGACAAAAATACTCCTTCCGCCCCCCAGATAGGCTCGGTTGTTGACGACGAATAAGCCAGCATGGGAGCGGCCTCCACTACGGAGTGGAGTACGAGTTTGCCATTGTTTGCCCCTTGCTGCGGTCGGGTCAAAACTCCAAAGGTCGCTAAGATAGGTGCTGTTTTCTGATTTAAAGCCAGTTCCGATGTATCCTTTACCATTTATGCTAAAGGATATGGCACCTCTACGAGGGTCGTATGGCAAAGAGTCTACTGGTGCCCATTGGTTGGATTGTGGATTGTAACTCCAAAAATCGCTTAAATCCCCCTTTACAGCGAAACCAGTGCCCACATAGCCCCGGTTATTGACTACAAAAGCGGCGGCTTCACTACGGCCTGAGCCAGGGAGTGAGGCTATTTTCTTCCAACGTTGCCCTCTTTCTAGAGATGGCGAATATTCGTAAAAATCACTATACAATACTTGGTTTCCATTGGCATCCAAACTGCGACCACTGCCAATGTAGGCTTTGCCATTGATGACAAAAGCAACGGCTCCTTCCCGGCCAGTAGCCGGAAAAGTATCGGCCAAAATCCATTTTCCCTCACCTCCATTTTCGATTGGATCGAAAGCCCAGATGCTGGTGGTGTTGAAGCGATTACCCATACCACGATCACCCAGGGTCACATAAAGGCGATTGTTGAGCGAAAAAGAAGTGGATCTTTTGGCAGGAAAACCGCTATAATTTTCAATTTGAATCCATTTCCCAAGCGTATCTCGTTCTACTTCAAATCGGTAGACCATCCGGTCAGGTTCATTATTTTCATTCAAACACAATTCGTCCAAACAGGCTACCCCCATAAAACCGTTGTTGCCGATTGCTCCGCTTACTAAATGCGCTTGTCCTGCGGGCAAACGAACCTTGACTGGCAACCAGCCATCCTTTACCCTGAAGCTCAGTATTTTTTTGCTGTAGACAAAGCGACCATCTCGAGTCTGTGCATAGGCTTTGCCGTAATAGGTTGTATTAAAATCCAAACCTGCAAAGTTGCTGGAAAAAACACCATCGTCGTTGGAGCTTTTCAGACTGGTTTTTTTGAAAAAAGGTTTGTTCAAATAAAGATTGGCTGTGTCTCTGGCAATGATGTGCCCACGGTCAATCACCGAATCCCCTAAAGCTTCCAAGCCAAAAAGGAATGCAGATAAAGTTGCCTCGTTGTTGTTGATGCTTACGGTATCCGTTTGTACAGAAAAATTAAAGCTGAAGCGTTCCAGTGTTCCATAAATTGGTGGCCCATCGGCTATTGCGTAGGCTTTGATGGCATACGAAGTTTGATCGGTATTGAGGTTATTTAAGGTATGGGAAAAACTGCCTCCTTGAATTTTCCCTAAACTGATGGTTTTAACACCAGGCTTTCCCATCTCAAGTTCCTTGGGTGTTCTGGTCCAGTTTTCAGCAATGATAAAGCCGTGGTCCTTCAGGGAATCTTCCGCCGATAAAGTTCGAGTTAGACTACCACCAAGTTTCAATCTACCCAAACCAGCTGATTCAGGTAATTGGGTTTGTACTTCTACAAAGTCGAGTTGGTCTAGCTTTGGGCCAATGCATGCTGTGCACCAAAATAGCAGGCAAAGTATCGGAACCATCCGCCAGTTTAAAAATCCTGGTCCGGGTTTAGTGGGGTTGTCGGTTTTCATAATCGCATGATTTTTTTATAAAAGGCTCCATTTTCTGTTTTGAATTGCACCCAATACATTCCGGCTGGATGATTAGATAAATCAACTTCCAGTTTTTCGCGGAAGAAATTGCGTTGGTTTTGGTGCCAAATGTTTTTACCCAAGCCATCCAAGATACTTATTTTCAATGGAGTTGGTTGTTCCAGGTCAAACTGGATGTTAACCAAAGCATTGCTTGGATTGGGAAAGATTTGGATGTTGCGGCTGAGTGTAAGCTCAAAGGTAGAGCTGATGACAATTGTTTGAGGGCCGAGGATTGCAGAGCAACCAATGGCATCGGTAACAACTAATTTGTGCTCTCCTGATTTTACACCTGACAAATCTTCCTGCACAGAAACAAGCGTATCATTGCGAAACCATTTGTACTGATAAGGGCTCTTCCCCCCTGTCACGCTTACTGCAATAAAACTTTTCAGGCCAGCTTTAAACTGGCTAGAGTCTTTTTTGATGCTTGGGTTAGGGTTGACGGTGATGGTCACCTGATCAATGGCCTCACAATCATTCTGGGTCACAGTAAGGGTATAAGACTGTGTTGCCGCAGGGCTTACCGAAATGTTCGAAGTCGTTACATTGTTGCTCCACTTGTAAGTACCTCCTCCCGTTGCATTCAATACTACACTCTGGCCTGCGCAGATACTTTGGTCAGGGCCGGCGTTGGCATTTGGCAGGGGGCGTACCGTTACCCTCACCTCGTCAACTGACTGGCATTCGTTCTGCGTTACGGTCACTGTAAAAACTTGCGTTGCTACTGGGCTGATAGTGATGGATGAGGTGGTGGCATTGTTGCTCCATTTATAGGTGTTTCCACCTAAAGCGTTTAGCACTGCACTTTGTTTGGCGCATATGCTAAGATCAGGCCCGGCGTTCGCGACGGGCAGTGGCCGAACCGTAACTGTAAGTTGATCGGTGGCTTCGCAGCCATTCTGGGTCACTGTCACAGTGAAGGTTTCCGTATTTGCTGGCACTACTGTAATCGATGAAGCGGTAGCATTGGTATTCCATTTGTAGGTACTTCCTCCCGAGGCTGTCAGCAACGCACTTTGGCCTGCGCAAATGCTTTGATCTGGACCAGCATTGGCAGTAGGTTTGGGATTCACCTTTACCGAAATTTGGTCACTGGATTGACACCCATCCTTAGTTACCGTAACCGAATAAGTGTTGGTGCTGGCTGGTTTAACAAAAATCGAAGCGCTTGTAGCATTCGATTGGCTCCATTGGTAAGTTCCCCCTCCTGAAGCAGTCAATAGGACACTATCGCCTTGGCAAATGTTTTTTTCCGCCCCTAATTCAACGATAGGTTGAGCATTCACGGTAACCTTAACTGTATCAGTAGCTATACAAGCTCCATTTACAGCACGAATCGTAAACGAAGTGATTCCGGGAGTACTAGTATTAACGGTTAATGTTGAGGTTGTCGCGTTGTTACCCCATCGGAAAGTCCCCTGAACAGTTGGTTTTAGTACTAAAGGTTCCCCTACACAAACTTGAAGGTCAGGTCCTAAATCGGCGGCGGCAGCTGTACAGCCTTTCTGTATTGCATAAAAAGTACGCAGGACCTTTTCAGCGTTGGTAATGTGTATTTCAGCAATCCGGTTGTGATTGGTATTATTGGCAGATTTCGTTGTGAAGGTCAGGTCGGCTGATCCTGTACCCGTAGAATCCGAAATGCTCAACCAACCCGGAATCTTCGAAATTTTCCAACTGGTTCCTTCTGCTTGTAACAAAACACTGAATTGAGTTTCTGCTCCAAAACCAACACGGTGGCTGCTTGGAGAAATAAAAAAACTATTTTCTTTTACAGCTATAAACCTGGTTATAATAGATTTTGCCCCTGGGGAATAAACGCCAGGTGAATCACTTTCAAAAACAGGCCTAACGGTTTTTATACGCCCCTCATTTGCAATACGAATTTGAAATGAATCTCCGACTGCGTAACCACATTTAATTGCATCTCCATTTTTATCCGCAAAAAAATCGTAGACGAGCTCTTGGCCATTCCAAAACAATCCTTTTTCCAGGTAATAATTGTTTTGGCCCTTATCATAAACAAAACTGATTCGGTCTTTTAAGGTTAAGTTTAAATTATTTAACATCAAGGCTCCTACCGAACGAATTCGAATCTGATGCGGTGTGCTTGCGTTTTTTGGGCAGCTATTGGGGTCCGAAACAAAATCCTGATTTGAAGATGCCTCGCATTTTAAAGTTAAGGTGTATAGGTTGTTCGCCGAATTGCCTGTTGTTAAGTCTTTATCTACAATAATGTAATATTCACCCGGGTTTAGAAAGATGGGGGCAAAGGAAGCTGTTCCTCCTTGTGAACCCGTTTCAGACACATCCAAACAATGCACCCCGCAAGCATAATCATACAAGAACATGCCCATGGGAGAAGTTTTACCGTCCAGCGTTATGGAAACAAAGGAAGGAATATCAACAATAAATTTGTGCACAGCATCCGATCCTTCATAATCTCGTTGGATCGCTCCTGAACAATTATCATAAGGTTGACTAAAGCGGTTAAACTGCCCTTCTTTGTTCTGAAAATCACCAAAGTAAGTAGTATTACAGCTAAGGATAATGGGATTTATGGTTCTACATACCCCACATCCTTCAGCTAGGATTGTTGACTTTATTTCTGCCTGATCTGGCTGGAGTGGAGTTACATTTGGCGCACAAAAGGAGATGTAAAAATTTGAATAATTTACCAGACTGTCACTCATCAATACAACGTAGTAAAAACCTTTCGCCGGGACTCGGTACTTGATCACGTGCTCACCTGTAGCAGCTACCTGCATCGGCTTGTCTTCAGAAAAACAGGATTGGGTACAAAAAGCACCTTCGCAGCTACAAGAAAAAACAAAGGCTTTTGATTTTACACCAGGGGGAGTTTTCCAGGTTACATCAACACGCGCGCCAAAATCGATCTTAAATGCAAATACATCGCTATACAACTGGTTAACACCTTTTAGCCCAAAGTAAGAACTAACACATGGAGACGTCGCAACTGAATTAGGGATCCCAAAACGTTTTAAGGTATCCTTGAGTGCTGGAGCATCAATGTCCAGAAATTTACGCGCATAGTCACAAACGCGCTCGCATTGTCCAATTTCATATTCTTTATTGGTGTACAAATCACATTGTGCTTCTTGTGCAGTTGAATAATTTGCACCATTCTTGATACAAACCGGGCTCTTAGAGCCATTGCTACTGCAAGAGCCTGTATTTTTCTTGAGATAACAGATGTTATCAACATAGTAGCTATAAATTGTACTGTCTTGGTTCCAAAAACTGAGTCGACCTAAATTAGTACTTGGAGTTTCGCCCCTATTGAATTTCCAACTAGCTATAAACTCCCCATTCACCCAAAATTCGAGCCGATTTTGATTAAGGTCAATGATCTGCATGAATTGATTCCACGCCTCTTTTTTGCAATTAAAACTGATATCGCGGGCGCTGACATTTTGATCTCCAATTCTTACATAACCTGCGCCATTGGTATTAACAAACACTTCATATGCGATGTTTTCATTTGCCTTAGTGCTGATCGGGTCTGCGGAATTGTGCAGCAAGGCAAAATAGGCCTTTTTATCTTTATTCAAGTACAGCTGCCAGGAAAGCCGATACCGACCAGTAGTCTTATTGCCTAGATGGTATAAAACATCCGGGTTGGTTCTAGTAATCCCTTCACGACCCATATTGATCACCTTTGATCCGTCGAAGCTGACGATGGTGGGCAGGTTTGCAGAACTCCCCCAAGGCCTCCAGTTATTTTTTTCTAAAGGCAGCGTCTTTCCTACTGTATAGGATTCAAAATCATCACATGATTCAGCCAGCCCCTCAGGCGGTCCATCTGAGCAAGAAGTACATTGTGCAAAAAGATTGTGGGAACTTTGAAAGTGAAGAAAAAAGAAAACGCATACAAGCAGCCGTGCAGGCTTAATGCAAGGATTGAACTGTTTCATAACTAGGGATTTTTAATACTTCGAAAGGAAAGATATTAAAAAAACAAAGAAAAACAAAAATATTTTCGATTTATTTTAATTGCTTTAATTTTTGAGTAGCCAGCAAGTCCCCCGGTTTCAGCCGCAATGCTTTTTCATAACTTTCCCTGGCTCGGTCATTGTAACGCCCTGCGAAACCATCTCCAGCATTAATCAATGTTTTATAGCTTAGCTCCAATTTGTTTTCTGTCTCTTTGATCAGGCCGGATATTCTCTCATCTTCACTAATCGTCTGGGCTTTTTGATACAATTTGATGGCTTCCAAATAGTCCTCATTTTGGGTTAAAACAGTAGCTTGTTCCACCAATTTTTGCACTTCCCCCCATTGTTGGGTTATCTTACTCAAGGTATCTTGTAAAGGTTGGGTGATACCCACATTCAAATCATCTATTGCCCTCAGTTTTTCCTGTGCTGCTTCATATTTCCCTTCAACTTTTAATGTTTGTGCAACTTGAATTTGACCATTTACAAAAGCTTTTGCCAGCTCATTTTTTGCTTTTCTGGTCTGTTCAGCTTTAACCGTAGCAAAAACCAAAGCACCAATTGATAAAGTGGCCAAAACAATCGCCACGGCAGCCGCACGGGTTGCACGCCTTCTTTTTTCACGTTCAGCCAGGAGTTCAGCCTGTTCTTTTTGGATAAGATCAGCTTTGCTCTGTTCCACAAAAGCCAATAAGTCTGCACTGAGGCGAGGTTTTAAGGTAGGCCACAGTTCCTCGATGACATTGATTTGTTTTTTGCTTAGGCTTTCCCTGGTCTCCAAAAATTCTTTATGCGCAATCAGCAAGCGGGACAAGACCTCATTGACTCTACGTTGGGTTTCGCTGCGGTTTTGGTCAATTAAAAGTGCCAATGCATCGTGTGCCAGCTCCAGTGAATTTTCAGTTTGTCGGAGGATCCGCCGATTAATCAATTGGCGGATAATGTAACCAAGTGCTTTTGTGTTTATCCCGCTCAGCCACTGGGCTACTTGTGCGTCCAAAACCAGATTCGCCTCCGTACCCGTGTAAGTTACCGGGCGTTTGGTGCCTTCGGGGGTAACGAATGCATCCAAAACTGTACTTACTGCGTCCTCCGGGCTATCGGTGAATTGTTGCCCGACGTTGCTCTGCAGTTGCCATTTTTGCTCGTCCAAAAATCGCCCCAGTACATCTTCAATATCGCCCAGGGCTTTGATTCCAGGGAGATTAAAAGTCAGTTGAGGCCAGGTTTCGGTATTTGGTGCATCTTGATCCGGATATTTTTTCAAAAAGGCATCGCGGTACAACTGATCCAGGTAAACCTGCAAATAGGGCAATTGTATCCCTGACTTTCCTCCCGAAATATTGTCATAAATCGCTTTGGTGCTTTGTTGGATCGGCTCCTCAAGGCTTATATGGTAATTCTGGCAAGATTTTTCTACAACTTCAGTTACTTTGGAATAACCCATAGGCTCAACTCGTAGCCGGAAATCAAACAATCTGGGAAGTTGTTTTTCCAGGTTGTACAATTGCCCGATAAACTCCTCCCGAACGATCAAGATAACCCTACACGCTGCTTCCATTTGGGTCAATTTAACGAGGGTTTCAGCTAAAATTTGTTGCTCTTTTTCCGTACCCAAAATAAACAGCTCTTCAAATTGATCAAAAATCAAATAAACAGGCCGCAGGTAATACCTGAACAGGTAGGTTATCCGATCAGGGAGTGCAGTAATTGCAGCAGCATCTTTAGGCATTACCCCTTGGATAACTTGGTCAAGTGATTGGTTAAAATCGGCTCCCCGGCGCAAAAAAAATGGGAACCAATCAGGCCCATCAAATTTACTGGCTAACCCACATTGGACCAGGCTGGTTTTGCCTGTTCCAGATAATCCATAAATCAGAATTAAAGAAGATTTAAATACCATTCGGTACAAATCTTCGGTTTCATCTTCCCTTCCGAAAAAATTGTCACGGTCCTGGTAAGTATAGGCATCAAGAAATTTAAATGGGGTTTTCATAGCAATTGTCGCATAGAGTGATGGAATAACATTTCAGCAAAAGCTTCAAATTGCGCTTTGATTACCATGTAATTTTTTTGGTTGGTAATCAAAAGATTAGAATCGTTTGGCTTGTAAACATGTCGGTAGACGTACATGTCCTTATCCCGGTTGTAACGATCAAAATAATACAACTTTGCAATGGTCGCTTTTTCATCAAAGGCATTTTCATCAATAATAAAAGGCGATAAATTTAAAAATTCGCTTTGACCTGATTTCTCTTTCATTAACAATATAGAAGCTGTATCCATGTATTCCTCCAGGATACTTATTTCTTCCTCCAAACCTACAAATCTTTGCACCAGTCGAACAATGTGATGTTTGAATTTGGCTTCTTTCAAATGCCGATATTTAACGACCCCAATGCTTTTTACCGAGGCAAAGGTATAGCGGGCAATAAAGCCCAATTCTTTCAATACCTCTGACAACTCCTCTTCAGCCAAAATGCACAAGGTAGTGGCTTCATCGTCACTGATTTTATTACTTAAAGTGCGGCTTTTGATTGAATCCAAAAATTGACAGGCTTCAAAAAAGGGCTCACCTTCCTTAACAATATCCGCAATGTGTTGCAATTCATCAATAAAATACTGGATCTTATTCTCATTGAGGAATTTTCGGATTTTGTCGATCAAGGGAATGAAATTGAATTTCTCCCGTTCATCCGGATTCAAGGTTAAAAATTTTTTAACCTCTGCTTTCGTATCATCGTTGATGGTTAAGGCAGGGATGTGGCTGAGCGATTCCCACAATTGCGCCAGCATGATGAAGCCAGTCAACTCCATGATGGTATCATACACCGTAGCGATCTGGCCCAAACGAGGTAAGCCAATCTTGTCAAAAAACACCAAACCATTTTCTGCCACCGGATCAGGAACCAACAGTTTTCGTACTTGTTCACTTACCGGGTGCGGCAAACATCTCAATACTGTGTCTCTTTTATCCAATAGACTTACGGTACCACCATAGGCTTGATTTTCCCAGATTTTTTTCACATCCGAGTTATAAGAAGCAAAGGTAGACACCATGGTGTCCAGTAACAGTTCATTGACGACCAGCTCTGTGCCTGAATTGTTGGTCGTTCCAACCGGCAAAGACCACTCATGGGCATCCACTTGGTCTGCCGCATAAAACATGCCCCAAACGGGGGTTTCATGAGCCTGTTCAGTCAATATTCCGCGGGTAAAAGGAGTACTTGCTTCGATGGTCAACACTTTAGCCCGGGCAGCTTCAAATGCTGCGTTAATGGATTCCTGATTGCTCAGGGATCGGTAAAATTGAATCGCAAATTCTTTGGCTTTATGATCTTCTACAGGAGAACTGGTTGCAATGACCAAAGGAATTTGTTTTTCCAACAGCCTGGCAACCTGGCCAGCCGTTGAACATCCATTTAAAATTACGGCCTTTAATCTTGGGCAATTTCCCAACATTTCCGCGATGCCAAGTGCACTTGCCTGTTCATCATCAAGCGAAAGGTGTTCTTTACCTGCATGGCCACTGTAATGAAAAAGCACAATGTTATTGCGATACAAGGTGAGGTATTCTGCCAGTTTTTCGATACTAACCGATTGATCACGGTGGATCACAAAATGGGCTTGGGCCTGTCTGGGCGCAAGCAAACTGTAGATGAAATTATCTTCAGCTTCCAGCGCAGCGAGGGGTTTGTCCCGGTCATTTGCAAAGGCAAAAAAAAGTATGTCCATATGACCTAAGTTTAAACAAACTCTAATTTATATTTATTCCCACACAAATCTGTATAAAAATGTATTGTACTATTGTGCAGATGAAAATCGCTTATGGATTCTACGCTTAGTTTGCCCTTAAAAGATTTAAAAGTCCTCGAACTCGCCACCGTTCTCGCTGGCCCCGCCGTGGGTATGTTCCTGGCTGAACTCGGTGCCAAAGTCACCAAAATTGAAAACCAAACCACTGCTGGTGATGTTACCCGTACCTGGAAATTGACCACTGAAGACCCCAACTGGGCCTACTCCGCCTACTATTGCAGCGTCAATTGGGGCAAAGAAATCCTGCTCATGGATTTGAACCAAGCCGAAAACCTGGCCTGGTTGCGGGAGCAAATCAAAACTACGGATATTGTTCTGGCCAACTTCAAACCCGAGTCTGCCCGGCGAATGGGGCTGGATTATGCCAGTCTTGCCAAACTCAACCCCCAAATGATCTATGGAGATATTACGGGTTATGGCGCTGGCGATGAGCGGCCGGCTTTTGACATGGTCTTACAAGCCGAAGCTGGTTTTTTGTACATGACGGGTGAAAAAAATGGCGCACCAGTGAAAATGCCGGTGGCCTTGATTGATCTATTGGCCGCGCATCAACTCAAGGAAGGTATTCTTTTGGCCTTGTTGCACAGGGAAAAAACCGGGCTGGGCACCAAAGTAAGTGTATCCCTTTACGCTACTGCACTCGCTTCACTGGCCAATCAAGCCACCAATTGGCTGATTGCCGGGAAAATTCCCCAGCGAATGGGCACCCTACACCCCAATATCGCGCCATATGGCGAGTTGCTGGAATGTAGCGATGGTGGGCAGATTGTGCTGGCCGTTGGCAATGATCGGCAGTTTCAGCTTTTGTGCAAAGCCCTGGATTTAGAAGCCCTGGCAAAGGCGCCTCAATATTCGGATAACAAACAACGGGTACTAAATCGGCAGGAGTTATTCATGCAATTGCAGTCCAAGGCTGGGCAGTTTAAGCGGGAAGAACTGCTGCACCTTTTGCACCAAATGGGCGTACCTGCCGGTGCGGTGCGGACCATGCCCGAGGTATTTGGGGAATCGGCTGCACAGGAATTGTTATTGCACTGGGCTTTGCCGGATGGGACTGAAGTTAGAAGTGTTCGATCGGTGGTGTTTGAGTTGGAACAAAATCCAGAAGGATAAAATCCAAGCTGGGAAATGACCAGCACATGTTTGAAAGAGAGAACATGCCCCGAAGAGCATGTTCATCTCAATATTTAGCAGCTTAATAGACTTGTTGCGACGGGAGCGCTTGAGATCAAAAAAAAGGGATTTTTTTCCTGGTTGAGGCTTGTTTTTGAGTGCGTAGCAGCGCTACGGACGAAAAAACAAACGAAAAGCAGGGAAAAAAGACCATTTTTGAGCCAAGCAGTCTCCCGTCGCAACAAGTCTAATATCCAGGATTCTGTTTTAAAGCCGGATTAAGCACAAAAGCATTCGTTGGAATGGGCAAAATACGGCGATAGGTTTCCGTATTCGTTTTAAAGCCCCATTTTCCTTCAAATTTTCCGAAACGAATCATATCGTTACGGTGCCAGCTTTCCCAGGCCAATTCCCGGCATCTTTCA
>JAAFHQ010000556.1 GCA_013298445.1 Chitinophagales bacterium
TGCGGTAGGTATATTTTTGCAGCCATTCGTTCATAAAATAATAAGCAATAGGTGCAGCAATCAAGCAAGAGATCAGCACCAAAACCACAAAGTCTTTGGACAAGGATTGCCAAAGTTTGGCCACCGATGCGCCCAATACTTTGCGGATGCCAATCTCTTTGGTGCGCTGCTCGGCCATGAATGACGCCAAGCCAAATAAACCCAGGCAAGAAATAAAAATGGCAAGAATGGACACAATCAGGGAAAGCTTGCCGATGAAGGCCGTGTATTTGAATTTTTTGGCGTATTCGGCATCCGCGAAGGCATAGTCAAAAGGGAATCCGGGATTGTATTTGTCGAATATTGGCCCAATTTTGGCGATGGCTTCCGAACTTGAAACATTGGGGTTTATCCTCACGCACAGACACTCGACCCAATCTTTATCAAACACGACCGTCAGGGGGGAGATGCTTTGAAAGGGCGATTCCATGTTGATGTTGGGAATGACCCCAACGACACTCAGGGCTTTTCCATTCCATTTTACTACTTCGCCAACGGGCTTTTCCAAGCCCATGCGTTTGACGGCAGCTTCGTTCAAGAGTACCCCCGCAGCATCGGTGCTAAATTCCCTGGAAAAATCCCGCCCTGCTTTGACCTCAATGCCCATGGTTGGGGTGTAGTCATACGTGGTAGCAACGACATTAAAAAGGGTGCCTTTGTCTGCGGGGCTGGAGCCACGCCATTCCCAACCATTGCCATTGCTCCAAATTTCAGAGGCGGGCGAGCTTGCCTTACAAATCGAAGACACCATTCCCGAAGCCAGTAATTCATTGCGCAATGGCTCGAAATTCTGCGTCAAATCATTTGAAATGGCGACCGAAATAAGGCCTTGATTGTTGAACCCGATGGGGCGGTTTTTGACAAACTGGATTTGCTGGTAAATGATCATGGTGCCAATCATCAGCACAATCGAGAAAGAAAATTGCACTACGATCAAGACTTTACGGGGCAAGGCAGCACTTTTACCCACCCGAAATCCACCTTTAAGAATTTTCAGCGGACTAAAAGACGACAAATAAAGCGCAGGATAACTTCCAGCCAAAAGCCCGGTAAACAGGGTAAAAACAAACATCAGTCCCCAAAAAGCCGGACTCCCAAATTGAATGCTCAACTCCGTTTCGGTGAGGGCATTGAAAGAGGGCAGAAAAACAGCAACTAGGATCAACGCCAAGGCCAAGGCCAAAAAGGCAATGAGCAGCGATTCGCTTAAAAACTGTCCGATGAGTTGTTTCCGTCTCGAACCAATGGCTTTGCGCACGCCTACTTCTTTGGCGCGTTTTTCGGAACGAGCCGTGCTCAAATTCATAAAATTGATGCAGGCGATCACCAAAATGAATAGACCAAAAATGCCAAACAGCCGTACGTATTTGATGAAACCACCCGTATTTTTTCCATTTTCAAACTCCCCGTACAAGCGCCATTTTGACATTGGGTGAAGAAAAACGGCAGGTTTGATGGCCTTTTGCATCAATTTGTCCTCACTGACATGGTTCAGCACCACATCTTTGATTTTGGCTTCTGTTTTCTCCGGACTTAGCCCTGCTTTGAGTTGGGCATACACTTGAAAGGAGTTGTCCTTCCAATCCGTTGCGGAGGTTTTTACCCAATCGTAGAGTTTGATCTGCAAGTCCCAGGGCAACAAATAATCAAATTGTAAACTCGCATTTTGCGGCTGTTCGGCCACTACGGCGGTCACTTTTACATCCACTACATTATCTACCCGGATGATTTGATCCAGAGGGTTTTGTTTTCCAAAAATCGCCTGAGCCGTTTTTTCGGTCAAAACAATCGAATAAGGGTCTTGTAAGGGGTTTTTATCGCCACTCAAGATGGGTAGTGAAAACATCGCGATGGCCTCTGTCCCAATGTAGTGCCCCTTTTTGAGAAACTTTCGATTTCCAGCTACCAAGGCCCGTTTTTCACCCCAATCACACATCGCAACCGCTTTAAAATCGGGGTATTTTGCTTTTAGTTCCGCACCCAAGGGATAGGGCATAGCCACTTGTGAACTGCGCTCCCCATCAAAGGTTTGGTGCATCATCACCTGGTAAAGGGTTTGGTAGTTTTGGTGGTGCTGGTTGGCCGACAATTCATTGTTCACCCAAAGCGCAATCAGCATCGCTACAGCCATGCCCACCGCCAGCCCAGCGATGTTGATGAAGGCCGAAACCTTATTTTTTAAGAGACTGCGGAAGGCAATTTTGAAGAAGTTGCGATACATGGCTTATTCTGATTTGAGTGATTGAACTGGATTGACCAACGCCGCCCGGATCGCCTGATAACTCACCGTCAAAACGGTAATCACCAAGGCCCCGGCTCCAGCCGCAGCAAAAATCCACCAGGAAATTTCGATGTGGTAAGTATACTGCTGCAACCAATCGTGCAGGTAGTAGTAGGCAATCGGAATCGACAGCACAAAGGCAATGAAAACCAGGCCCAGAAAGTCTTTGGACAATAAGCCCCACAGGTTGAGCACCGAAGCGCCCAGCACCTTGCGGATGCCAATCTCCTTGACGCGCTGCTCTGCCGTAAAGGAAACCAGGCCAAAAAGCCCCAAACAGGAAATAAAGATGGCCAGGATGGCAAAAAACGCCGCCAGTTTGCCGATCTGCACTTCAAATTCAAACTTTCGGGCGTATTCGGCGTCTACAAACTGGTACTCAAAAGGCACCGAGGGGTTGTAGGTTTTGACCACTTTTTCCACCTTATCCAAAGCTGCACTGGTGCTTAAACCAGCAGCCAATTTGACGTTGATGACGTTGGCCATACCCTTGTCCAGGGTATAAAAGGAAGGTTTGATGCTTTCAAAAGGAGACTCTTTGATGATGTTTTTGACCACGCCGATAACCCGATAATCTCGACCTGCCCATTTTACGATTTCATCCACCGGCTTTTCAAAACCCATTAGGGCTACTGCTTCTTCATTGATGACCATGGCAGTTGAATCCGTTAAAAACTGGGATGAAAAATCCCGACCTTCCAGCAATTGCCAACCAATCGTTTTGCCGTAATCAGTGGTAATGACATTGGAGATCAACAGGGGATTGTGGTCTTCTTTTTTCCCTTTCCAGGACAGGCCAGTCACCCCACCGTAATCCACCGTGATTGAGCCAAAAGATTTTGACACCCCATCTACTGCGCCCTCCTTGAACAAATCATTGCGCAAGGCATCGTAGTGTTGCTTCAATTCAGGTGTTTTCATCGTGATTTCAATCAAGCCATCGCGGCTGTAACCAACTGGCCGGTTTTTGGCAAATTGGATCTGCCGAAATACAATCAGGGTGCCTATGATCAACGTAATCGAAACCGTGTATTGAAAAACCACCAAAACCCGCCGCGGAATGGCCGCAAACCGCCCGGCCCGGAAGGTTCCTTTCAACACTTTGATAGGCCGAAACGAAGACAAATACAAGGCCGGATAACTGCCTGCCACCAAACTGGTAAAAAGGATAAAGGCCAATCCTGCTGCCCAAAACCAGGGCTTGTTCCACAAAATTTCGACTTTTTTATTGGTGATATCGTTAAAAAAAGGCAAGGTGAGTTGCACCAAAAGTAAAGACAAACCAAAGGCAAAAACTACCACCAAAAAAGACTCCTGAAAGAATTGCAAAATCAATTGGCTGCGACCTGAACCGATGCTTTTGCGAATACCCACTTCTTTGGCCCGCCGTTCGGAACGCGCAGTGCTCAAATTCATAAAATTGACACAAGCAAGCAGAAGTACAAATAGCCCAATTGCCCCAAATAGCCAGACAAATTTGATCAGTCCGCCATCATTCACGCCCTGGTTAAAACTAGAGTAAAGGTGCCATTTGGACATCGGGTGCAAGAAAAACTCAGGCTTGTAAGAAGGTGGATTGTCCCGCTTCATCCGAATGTCCCTGATTTTGGCCGACACTTGTTCAAGATCAGCACCTGCTTTGAGTTGTACAAACAGTTGTTTGGAATTTTCATCCCAGATGTCTTTGGCGCGTGCGGTTAGTTCATCCGTGGCCAACAACAAATCCCAGGCTGCCAGGAGTTTTACGTCCTTGAAGGAGCTGTTGGAGGGGAAATCCTGGTAAATCCCGGCAATTTTGACGTCCTGCCGATTGTTGATTTTGATGATTTTATTCAGCGGCTTGTTCTCTCCAAAGAAGGTTTTCGCCAGGGACTCAGAAAGCAAAATGGAGTGAATGTCTTTTAGTGCATCCCGGTTACCCGACAGCATATTCAGGGCCAGCATTTCGCTGAACACGGGCTCGACGAAATTGCCGGTTCCGACCATTTTTTTATCCCCGTCGGCCAAAATGAGGTCCATAGTATTGGAGGACAAACTGACCGCCTCAAAATCGGGATATTTGCTGCGCAACTCTTCCGCCAGTGGAATTGGCATGACCTGATAAGCCGCTTTTTCTTTTTCAAAAGTTACAAATTGCCAAACCTGGGCAATGCGCCCGTAGTTTTTTTGATCCTGATCAAAGGACAGTTCGTCCCAAATCCACAATCCGACCAGCATGGCGACCGCCATTCCTACGGCCAATCCACCAATGTTGATCAGGGAGGAAGATCGGTTTTTCAAGAGGCTGCGAAAAGCGACTTTGAAGAGGTTGCGGTACATAGTTGAATCTTTTA
>JAAFHQ010000557.1 GCA_013298445.1 Chitinophagales bacterium
CTATGGATTGTGGGTCGTAGAAGATGCTGCACAAGCCATCGACGCCTATTACAAAGGTAGGCCTTTGGGGGGAATTGGACATTTGAGCGCTTTTTCTTTCCACGAAACGAAGAATATAATTAGTGGGGAAGGGGGATTATTGGTGATTAACGATGAACGTTTTGTCAAACGTGCAGAAATCATTTGGGAAAAAGGAACCAACCGCTCTGCGTTTTTTAGAGGGGAAGTAGATAAGTATGGTTGGGTGGACATTGGATCTTCCTTTTTGCCCTCCGAGATCATTGCTGCCTTTTTATATGCCCAACTGGAAAGCCTGGCCACCATTCAAAAAAGAAGAGTGGAAATCTGGGAGAGGTATTACGAGGGGTTGAAGGACATTGCTGAGGAAAAAAACATCCGACTTCCCTTTATCCCTGAATATGCAACCAACAATGGGCATATGTTTTACCTAGTTTTAAAGGATGTACAAAAACGTACCGAACTCATTCAGCAACTCAAGAGCAGGGACATTCATGCGGTATTCCATTATTTGTCATTACACAAAAGCTCTTTTTATGCAGGGAAGCACGACCAGCGGCACCTAAACAATAGTGATGAATATACAGATTGTTTGCTTCGATTGCCCATGTTTTATGACCTGACTGAACAGGATCAAAACCGGGTTATCGAGGCCATAAAATTTAATTGTTAATCTGTAAGGATAAGTGAGATGAAAATTTTATTCATTCATACTTTTTACCGATTCAAAGGCGGGGAGGACAATTTGGTGCTCGATGAAATGGCATTGCTGCAAGGCGCAGGGTTTACGGTTGAACTATTGAAATTTAAAAACCCAGCAACTTTTTTTGGGGCCCTTCTTCCCTTGTTTTTTCTGCCATTTAACCTGTTTTCATTTTTGGCCACGGTAAAAAAAATCCGCAAATATCGACCCGATGTTGTACATGTGCACAACTGGCATTTCGCCGCCTCCCCTTCGGTTGTTGTAGCATGCCATTATTGTAAGGTTCCGGTCGTATTGTCTTTACACAATTTTAGACTCATTTGCCCCTCTGCAACACTTCTGCACAATGGAGAACTGTTTTTGGATAGCATTACGAAAAAATTCCCCTGGAAAGGAGTCATGCTTGGTGTCTACCGAAACTCCATTATTCAGACCTTCTGGCTGGCTTTTAGCATTTATTTGCATAAAAAATTAAAAGCCTGGCAGAAGGTGAGTGCTTACATCGTCAATTCAGAATTTGAAGTTAAAATTTTTACACAATCGACCCTGGGGGTTCCTGAAAACAAGTTTTTGCTTAAATGCAATTCTATTCCAGACCCTCCTTTTGAAAAAGGAATCAAAAGGAATGATCATTTTTTATTCATCGGGAGATTTGTGCCTGAAAAAGGGATAGACGTGTTGCTGGAGGCATTTTCGAAAGTTAACTTTAAACTGGTGATTTATGGCTATGGGCCAATGGATCAAAAGGTCAAGAATAGTACACTCTTGCATCCAAACATCAGCTACCTGGGGTCTTTGCCCCACGATAAGTTGTCGGAAGAATTGTGCAAATGCACCGCACTTGTTTTTCCTTCCATTTGGTATGAGGGCATGCCCTTGACGTTATTGCATGCTTTTTCCACAGGAACTCCAGTCATTGCCAGTAACATTGGCGCCATGTCAACTATGATTGAGGACCACCAAAATGGCTTGCACTTTAAAGCGGGTGATGCACTTGATTTAGCCCAAAAATTGGAGCATTGGAACAACTTGCCCGAAATGGAAAAAGAAGCGTACGGACTTAGGTCAAGAAAAACATACGAGGATCGGTATACACCAGAAAGCAATTTAAAAAGCCTACGGTCTGTGTACGACAGTGTAAAAAAATAGGCTTGTGCCTGATGATTGGATCACTTCAACTGCTAACAATGAAGTATACATCAACCCCGTTTTTTAATTTCAAGCTCTTTTCAGGATCATTGGATGAACTCGTTTCAGATCAAAAAATTCTGGTCAATACCCTAAACCAGTACTCTTATTGTATTGCGGAAAAAGATCCTGAATTTAAAAAGGCGCTGCTTGACTCAGAAATATTGCTTCCCGACGGGGTAGCCATTTCGGCCTCTATTCGCTTTTTGAGTGGAGAAAGGATACCCAAAATTGCTGGAGCAGATGTACATGAATACCTCTTGGCATACCTGAATAACAAAAGTGGAAAGTGCTTTTACCTGGGGTCCTCGGAAGAGGTATTGCTGAAAATCCAAAACCGCCTGAAAAAAGAATACCCCCGCATCAGCGCCGGATTTTGTTCACCACCCTATAAAGCTTCCTTCACAAAGGAGGATAGTCAAGCGATGATTGAAGCCGTGAACGCTTTTCAACCAGAGGTATTGTTTGTAGGCATGACCGCACCAAAGCAGGAAAAATGGGCTCACCAATTTCATGAAGCTTTGGATGTAAGGATAAGCTGCTGTATTGGCGCAGTATTTGATTTTTATGCAGGAAGTATGAAGCGCCCCAGCCAGTTGTGGATCAATTTGGGATTAGAATGGTTTGGAAGGCTGATTAGTGAGCCCAAACGCTTATGGCGGAGGTACTTGTATTACGGTCCCATTTTTATTTATGGAATGATCAAAGCGAAATTTAAAACAGCACCATAATGAAAGCAATTATCCTAGCCGGCGGCCTTGGTACCCGCTTATCGGAAGAAACAGTCCTGAAACCCAAACCAATGGTCGAAATTGGGGGGAAACCTATTTTATGGCACATCATGAAAATATATTCCCATTATGGGGTGAATGATTTTATCATATGCTGTGGATACAAGGGGTACGTAATCAAGGAGTATTTTGCCAATTACGCCCTCCATCAATCGGATGTTACCTTTAATCTGGAAACAAACACCATTGAAGTGCATCAAAAAAGGGTTGAACCCTGGAGAGTTACTTTAGTGGACACGGGTGAAGATACCATGACTGGTGGGCGGCTCAAGCGAGTGAGCAGCCACATTCAGAATGAGGAAGCATTTTGTTTCACTTATGGGGATGGTGTGGGCAATATCAACATCGGCAATCTGCTCGATTTTCATTTTAAACATGGGAAAGAAGCCACCGTTACCGCTACATTTTTACCCGGGCGGTTTGGAGTCATGGACATCCAGAAGGAACAGGTAAAAAGCTTTATAGAAAAACCCAAAGAAGAAAGTTCATTGATCAATGGCGGCTTTTTTGTTTTGTCACCACGGGTACTTCAACGCATTGAAGGCGACCAGACATTTTGGGAGCATGAGCCCCTGACTGGATTGGCTGAAGAGGGCCAATTGATGGCTTACCGACATGATGGGTTTTGGCTTCCGATGGACACCTTACGGGATAAAAATGAACTCCAACACATGTGGGAATCAGGTAAAGCCCCCTGGAAGGTTTGGCAATAATTTCGTAGACCAAATACAAAACTATTGATCTAGCCCCCCATTATCACTCCTATTTCCAGCTTGAAGGTTTTTGCATCAATAATCAAATAATCAGTCATTATGGGAACAAACATTTTTACCCGAATTTACCTCCCCCCTATGGTTGTATTCTTATTGTTGGTTTTTCCTTTTTCACTTTTGTTTTTTCAAACACCGGAGCAAATAGAATACCTTACCCGAGAAGATGGGATTGTTGAAAATTTATCGGCTTTGTTTTACTTTTTTGCCAGTTGTGTGTGCATTTTATGCTTTATTAAATCCAGGTCAACCGAGAAAATTTACTTTCTGAAAAGCAGAAGGAATTATTTTTATCTGGCTTTGGGGCTACTTTTCTTTTTTTGTGCTGGTGAAGAAATCAGTTGGGGGCAGCGCATCGTTGGCATTCCCACAACGGAATGGCTTGCTGAGCATAACCTGCAAGGAGAAACCAACCTGCACAATTTAAAGGTTCTTTATGCAAAAGATAGAAGCACCACTGGGGAGGTACAATTAGGCCTTGGCCATTGGTTGTCGCCCGAGGGGATTCTTATTCTATTCTGGTTTGGATTCTGTCTTTTTATCCCAACAATCAATGCATTATTTCAGAAGGTAAATAATTTTACGAGCAGAATCCATTTCCCTATTGTCCCCATTTGGGTTGGTGTCTTCTTTGCCCTGAACCAGCTTATTTATACCCTCTTTAAAGCAAAGAAGTTATTTGCAATTCATCCAATGGCTGAATTTAAAGAGACCAACTGTGCATTTCTTTTTTTGATTGCAAGCATTTCCTTGTATTTGTTGTACGCAAAAAAAGATTTAGCCAATCTAAATCGAACCTAATTGTACAATCAATTCATTTCATTTCGGCATGAAAATACTCATCACCGGTAACCTCGGCTATGTTGGCCCAGGGGTTGCCAAAGAATTTCGAAAATTTCACCCCGATGCTTTCCTGATTGGTTATGACATTGGATATTTTGCCAAATACATTACCAGCAACACGATCAGTCCGGATTCCCTGCTCCATGTACAGCACTACGGAGATGTACGGCAATTTCCGGAGCACTTGCTCGAAGGAGTGGATGTAGTGGTCAGTTTGGCCGCAATTTCCAATGACCCCATCGGCAACCGCTTCGAAGAACCAACCCTGGAGATCAATTACAAAGCCAACATTGAAATCGCCAAAATGGCCAAACGGCAAGGGGTCAAAAAATTCATT
>JAAFHQ010000558.1 GCA_013298445.1 Chitinophagales bacterium
AACATCAAGCTACCAACAGCGATAAACAATAAAAAAGGCAAAATTCCAGACCTGTACTTGATTAGATGCATGGCTTTTTATTTAAAACGAAGCTAGGTTTTTCTATTGCATACACATAAGGATTCCACTTTGTCGAAATAAGCTGTGTCTCGGTAGGTGATCCTGCTATTTTTGTCTCATAGGCGTGTAACTTTCTTTATTTGTAATACTTTTCCCCACACCTTTATCGTACAATTTGCGTCTAAACAACTGTAAAAAGTGCAGATCATAGAAAAAACCTCCGATTTGCAATTTTTTTCTCATAAAATCAAGTTTTTCTCAAATTTTGAAACTATTTTTAAGAGGAAAGCGTATGATAAGGGGAGTAGAATGTAAAGTGATCAGCTCGAACATGATGCCCTGAACCGTTGTTTACTCATTGTTGAACTTAAGAAAGCAACCCCATTTGTTAAAACTTAATTCCAAAACTTCCTAAGTTATGCGTCAGCTAAAAATTACGAACAAGATTACGGCCCGCGAAAGTTTGGCCCTCGATAAATACCTGAACGACATCGGTAAGATTCCTATGCTTACTGCCGATGACGAAGCAGAAATGGCGCGCCGTATTCGACAAGGCGACGACGATGCTATGGCCAAATTGACCCGTGCCAACTTGCGCTTCGTGGTGTCCGTAGCCAAGCAGTATCAAAACCAAGGACTTTCCCTCAGTGACTTGATCAACGAAGGCAACGTAGGTTTGATGAAAGCCGCCAAACGTTTTGACGAAACCAAAGGTTTTAAATTCATTTCCTACGCCGTGTGGTGGATTCGCCAATCCATCCTGCAAGCGATTGTAGAATACTCTCGTATCGTTCGTTTGCCACTGAACAAAGTGGGCTCTTACAATAAAGTCAACGAAGCGTATCTCGCTTTTATTCAGGAGTTTGAACGTGAACCGACTAATGAAGAGTTGGCCGAGTTGCTCGAAATGAACCCCAAAGAAGTGGGGAACATGCTCAAGGGCAATGGCCGCCATGTGAGTGTAGATGCTCCATTGAGTGGCGAAGAAGGTGATTCAACCATGTTGGACGTCATCATTGACCAGGACGACATGGGTCCCGACTTCCGACTGATGGAACAATCCCTCAAGGACGAAGTGAAACAAGGTTTGTCGATCCTCAACATCCGCGAAGTTGAAGTCCTTTCAGCTTATTACGGATTGGAGGGCCAAAAACCCCTTACACTGGAAGAAATTGGTGAGATGTATGGTTTGACCCGCGAACGGGTACGCCAAATCAAAGAGCGCGCCATTCGCCGCTTGCGCAAATCATACAACCGCAACAATTTAAGATCTTATTTAGGCTAATTGGGTGAGTTGTTGCCCCTGTGCAACAACCTTTTTGTTGTAACGGAGGGGACGAGAGGCATCAGTAATTACTGATTGTGCGGCCAGAAGTGAAGAACCACTGAATACTGTCTTTTGTCCCCATCTCTATTTTTTTGCGCCGATCAAATCTCTGCCAATATGCAGCTTTTTTTCAAGGCATTCGCTCAATCTCTATGCTGCCTTGTTCTACTTTACAACTTATTTTCCTGCTCTTCCAAGCCTGGTTCTTTTCCAGCGGATCCTGCCCAAATAATGGTTTCTAAACCTGGTTTGCGCCTGTTTTCCACTCCAGGTAGCAAGGGCAAAGCCCTGCGTAAACTCAAACTAGGTGAGGTACTTCAGGATTTGGGCGAGGTTAGCCCATTTTTGACCCCTTTATCCCTGAACGGTCAGGGGTATACCGAGCCCTGGCTCAAGGTACGCACGCACAAGGGGGAAGTAGGCTGGGTTTACGGTGCAGTCTTGTACAATCCCCAGGAACAGGCCACCCAAAAGGTGCTCCCCAAGCGCCTGGCCGCGCTTTTTGGTGCCTCTTTGGCTCAAAAAATTGATCAATACACCCGCAATTTTGAGGTGGCTCAAACTGACCTGGAATTGGCCCAGGCGTACCATCAGTTCCGTGAGGTACTGGATTCGCTGGGCTTACATACTTCCTTTGCCCTGGCGGTGGATCCCACTTATACCCTGCCCAATTTGTCTTGGTTGCCCCAGGTGTTGCCCGGGGTAGTCACTCAAATGAATCCGAAACGGGATGCCTACTATTTTTTCGCTCATTTTGGCGAATACCGACGAAAAGCGCAACAGACGAAAGGGCAAAGTGATGACGATTTTTTTGATTGGTGTATCCAGCAATTTCCACAAGACAGCATTGAATACCTCTATCCCAACTACATCATTGAAACTGAACATGAAGTAGCACATAGCCTGCTGGGCCGTGGTCTGCATTTTCAAGCACTTCAGCAGTTGGATGCCTTGTACCGTCGAAAAACGGCCTTTGGCAATGATCTTATTGCTGCTAAAAATCGTTGCATTGACGATATTACTGCTTCTCGCGCCGCTTTTTGGGAAACGCGGGAAAAGATTATCGCCGAATTGACACAAATCTGCCGCTCAGATTTGGTGATCTTGACTAAAGCGGATAAAATTGCACTCGAAACCCGCTTGCAACAGCTAAAGAAGCCAGAAACCTATGGCCTTTTGACGGACGTTCAGGCGGGAAGAACGAAATAAAAAATAAAATGGGCATACTTGCAATTTCAGCCATTATGGTAGCCGGGGCAGGCTTTTATTTGTTTTCACAAAGCTTCCCCAATTTTAAGCCGGGAGAAAAAAAGATTCAGGCCGACCTCAAGGCGATTCGTCAGGAGGTGCTCAAAACCATGCCCGACCTGACCCCATTGCGCACCGAAGACCTAGAGTCTTTGTCCTCCAAGGAAATGGACAAAAGTGTAAAAAAACGCGCAACCACTGATCAGCGTGGCGTCTTTGTAACCATTTTTGAAGAACCCGCTGCGGCTTATTATTACCGCAAGTATTTGTCCAACAAACGGGATGCCCTGCTTTTTGCCAAAACCTATCACCACGAATACAATTTCTGGATCAAAGGTGATGAAGTAAACCTGGCAATTGACAAGCAGCAACTCGGCGTTTACAATGAAAAAACGGGGGTGCTCATCGGTGCACGCAGCCAAAAAATGATTGCCCAACTGGACAAGTCCAAGCCTGAAAAAATGGAGATGACGATCCAGGGGCGTGCAGTTGGAAATATTGTAGTTCCTCGGCCCGGTGCCAAGGACACTTTGAGCCAACGTTGTTTTGACTTTGTACGCAATGATTTGAGCAAAGAGGAAGAAGCCATTTTGTTGGCCATTGCCATTTTTGAAATGGTAGAGCGAAAAGTATAAAAAACCAGCCGTCAGGATTTACTCCCAAGCGGCTGGTTAACACACTATTGATTATGTATGAAACTGTCTTGTCTCGCTTATAAATACTTGTGGATACGCTGCATCCCCTCCAGGCAAGCGCGGGTATTGTGGTAAGGGCATTTCCAAAAACCCACTTTGTCTTCAGAGGCCATTACTTTTCCTTGCGCGTCGATTCCCCAATACCATTCCCCATGTAGTTTGTCCTTTAAATGGTTTTGGATGTAAGCCCAACAGGACAAGGATTTGCCCAAAAAATCCTCGGCCTGGGTCAATTCCCAGGCATTCAAAAAGCCCACCATAGCCTCAGCTTCTACCCACCAGTGTTTTTCGGGCAAATGGTCTTCGTACAACAAAGCTCCACTTTGATCATCAAAGCCCTCCCCTGCTGCCTGAGCTACTGCAACTGCCATTCGGCGGGCATCCTCCAGTCGATACCCCGCGATCTCTGCGGCCTCCAGCAACAACCAGGCGGTTTCTATGTCGTGTCCATAGGATACCGGAGCCGGAGAGGGATTCCAGTGGGCATCAAAAAAACAAACCAGGTGCTTTGTTTCAGTGTCAATGATTTTATCCAAAAACAGGTCAATCAGCTTCTTAAGCTGCTGGTGCAATTCTGGATCAGGCCATGTGCGATAAAAATTAGCATAAGCTTCCAGAATGTGCAGGTGGGTGTTCATCGTTTTGGGATCGTTTCGATCTTTAGGACTTAAGCGCAAGTCTTCCAAGGCTGAACCGTCCTGGGCTACTGCCTCCCAGTACCCATTGTGCTGTGGGTCAAAACTGTGGTTTTCGATCCACTTAAAAATAGCAATGGCTGACTGTAACACTGACACTTGTTGCTCTTCATCCAACACGCGCAGGTACTCCGCCAGGGCATACAACACAAATGCTTGTCCATAAATCTGCTTGCGGGTATTCAGGGCAGAACCATCAGATGAAACTGACCAATAATAGCCGCCAAAGTGAGCATCATAAAAATGAGTGGAAAGAACGCCGAAGGCTCGTTGCGCCACCGCCAAATACATCGGATCAGGAAGTTTGGCGTAAGCAGCAGAAAAAGTCCATAAAATTCTGGCATTAAGCACCAGCCCCTTCGGCGCCGTATAATCCACTAGACCTTGGTTGTCCATTTTGCCAATAAATCCACCTTGCCGATGATCAATGGTTTGAGTTGACCAGAAATGCAGGATTTCGGTCAACTCGCTTTGGAGTTCGGCGTAAAATTGATGGAAAATGGCTTTATCCTTGACGAACATTTTTTCGATTTAAAAAGCGAGGAGCGAAGCCTCGAACTCCGGTGTGCCCGTGCTTCGCCCTTGCGTATAACAAACTTAGACGTAATCGAAATCAAAC
>JAAFHQ010000559.1 GCA_013298445.1 Chitinophagales bacterium
ACTGTTTTTGTGCTGGAAAACGGCATAGCCCGGCGCCGCGAAATTGAAGTGGGCTTGTCCAACTTCGATTACGTAGAAATCAAAAACGGGATTCGCCCCGGCGAGCGAGTCATCGTCAGCGATTTGAGCCGCTTTGAACACCTCCGTGAAATCACCCTGAAACCTTAATACCATGCGTGCATCAATCACCCGACTGTTTTTCCTTTTTTTGGGGAGCATGGCCCATTGCTGGTCCATTGCGCAGGCACCCGCGCGTGCCTTGCGCCTGGACGCAGCCGTTGAACTAGCGCGTGGCCAATCTATTTCAGCCAAACAAGCCGCTACCCAAAAAGAAACCGCCTACTGGCGCTGGCGCAGTTATCAGTCCGATTTTAAACCCCAATTGAGCTTGAGCGGCTCACTGCCCAGCTTCACCCGCTCTTTTTTAGAAGTGACGCAACCGGACGGGAATATTGCTTTTTTGCCCGTTTCCTACAACAATTCTTCACTCAACCTCGAACTGAGCCAAAGGATTTCGCGCACGGGAGGCACGGTTTTTGCCCAAAAGCAACTCCAGCGTTTTGATAATTTTATCCAAAATAGCACCTTGTACAACGGGATTCCTTTTGCCATCGGCATCCAGCAACCCCTCTCGCAGTTCAACCTTTGGAAATGGGACAAACAAACCGAGCCACTCCAGTACAACGAGAGTCAACAGCAATACCTCGAAAACATGGAACAAGTGGCCCTCGACGCCACGGTGTATTATTTCAATCTGCTGATCGCGCAGGTCAATTTGCAAATTGCCCAAACCAACCTGAGCAGCAGCGATACTTTGTACAAAATTGCCAACCAAAAACTGGCTTTGGGCAAAATATCACAAAACGACATCCTACAATTGCAGCTCGGCGTATTGAATGCCCAAAAAGATTTGGCCAGCGCAAACCAGGCGGCCGAAGTAGCCCAATTGCAACTCAAAACCCACCTCTCCTATCGTGGTGATGAAAAATTGGCCTTAGAAATACCTAGTCCCGGTCCAGCCTTCAGCGTGGATGCAAGCAAAGCCAGCCAGGAAGCCCTGAACAACCGTGCCGACGCCATTGCCTTCAAACGCCGCCTGCTTGAAGCCTCCCGCGAGTTAAATCGAGCCAAAAGCAACAATGGTTTCAACGCAACGCTAACTGCGGCTTTTGGCCTCAGCAATCGGGGCAATCAACCGCTCGATATTTACAAAAAGCCACAGGATCGGGAATTCATCCAATTGGAATTTTCCGTCCCTCTGATGGACTGGGGCCGCAGCCGCTCGCGCACAGCAACCGCCAAGGCCAATTTGCAATTGACCCAACAAACCGTAGAGCAAGACCGCATGAGCTTTGAGCAAGAGGTATTCACCCAGGTCACCTTGATGGGTATGTTGCAACAACAAGTAAGCCTCAACGCCCGCGCCGATCAAATTGCAGCGGAGCGTTTCAAAATTGCCCAGGATCGTTTTTTGCTCAGCGACCTTAGCATCACCGACCTGAGTATCGCCATCCAGGAAAAAGACCGGGCCAAACGCGATTACATCCTGGTGTTGCGCGATTATTGGCGGGCGTATTACACGCTGCGTTTGTTGACTTTGTATGATTTTGAACAAAACAAAAAAATCCAATAGCGATGATAAAGTTATCCGGCATCGAAAAAGTGTACCGCACCAGTTCCATTGAAACCCTGGCCCTGGACAACATCAATGTAGACATCCAAAAGGGCGAGTTTGTATCCATCATGGGCCCTTCGGGCTGTGGCAAAAGTACCTTGCTCAACATCATGGGTTTGCTCGACGAGCCTTCCAAAGGTGAAGTGATCATCAACGATCGCCAATTGAAAGGATACAAGGACAAAGAATTGGCCCGCATCCGCAACCAGGAGATTGGCTTCATTTTCCAAAGTTTCCACCTCATCAATGACCTCTCGGTCTTGGACAATGTGGAAATCCCCTTGCTTTACCGCCCAGGCAGTGGCAGCAACCGCCGGGAACTAGCCAAAGAAGCCCTGGAAAAAGTGGGGCTCAGCAACCGCATGAAACACTTCCCAACCCAACTTTCCGGGGGGCAAAAACAACGGGTTGCCATCGCGCGCGCCATTGTGGGGCGCCCCTCTCTCATCCTGGCCGATGAACCTACTGGAAACCTGGACAGCAACATGGGCAACGAAATTCTGAACATCCTGCTCCAGCTCAACCAGGAAGGCAGCACGATCATCATGGTCACCCACGATGAAAACATGGCCAAACGCACCAACCGCCTGATCCGCCTCTTCGACGGCCGCCAGGTTTCTTGATTGCATCCGCCAACCCACAAGAATGGGTGTGAGTGTGGGTGTGATAGTGTGAGTGTGTTGTCTTTCACCGCCCAAGTACTCCGCCAACCCACGGATTTATCCGTGGGAGGCCACCATAAAAATCCAGCCCATGACTTTAGTCGTGGGCGAACCACCCCATGAATTTATTCGTGGGCTATTCACGGAAAAAAACCTAGACTATGCTAAGCAATTACATAAAAATCGCCTGGAAGGTTCTCCTCCGCAACCCCTTCTATACCTTCATCAGCCTCTTCGGCATCAGCTTTACTCTGATGATCCTGTTGGTGTTGAGCGCATTTTTGGATCACATGTTTGGGAGTCATTACCCGGAGCAACAGCGTTACCGGACCTTGTACATCCATTCCATTATTTTGAAGGATTCTTCACGTACTTCGACGATGAAAGGCCCGCTATCCTATAAGTTTTTGAAAAAAAACCTGAGCGCGCTGGGCGGCATTGAGGATTATGGCATCAGTTCCCTATTCAAGACGACCAATGCTTATGTGGGTAGCAAACGTATCAAACTCATGGTGAAATACGCTGACCCTGGGTTTTGGCGGGTGACCGATTATGAACTACTAGCAGGCAAGTTATTCAATGAATCTGACATCGACCAAGGTCAGCACATCGCCGTGATTACCGAAAAAGTGCGCGACGAGTACTTTGGTGCCGGCGAATCGGTTGTAGGGAAACCGATTGAATTCAACGGGCTAAAATACCGCATCATTGGTATGGTTAAAGGCGGCCCTGTAACCCACCCCTACACTTATTCGGACATTTTCCTACCTTATAATAGTCCCAAGAGCGAATACGAGAGTGACGCCAAAAACGGCCCCTACATCGGCATCATCCGGGCGGGCAGTGCGCGTGATTTTCCAGGCATCCGACGTGAATTTGACCAACTGACTCAAAGGGGGTTGAAATTCCCATTTGTAGAAGATGGTATGCAAGTTGCTCATTTGGAAGCCAAGGCGCAGCCTTTTTTGGAAGGTTTTATCTACGAGTTTTTCCAATCCGAAAGCACCGAAATCTTTTTCGCGGTCGTGTCGCTGTTTATGCTTTTGTTCATGGCCTTACCCGCCATCAACTTGATCAACCTGAACATCAGCCGCATCATCGAGCGTTCCTCGGAGATCAGCATCCGCAAGGCATTTGGGGCACCGTCCAAAACCATTCTGTGGCAATTTGTAATTGAAAACGTGTTTGTCACCCTACTCGGGGCCATCATTGCGCTGATTTTTGCCCAAATCATTCTGAGCATCTTTAATCGCAGTGGTTTGATCCCTTATGCAGTGTTGAGCGTCAACTACACGGTTTTTGGCATTGGTTTGTTGTTGGCTTTGGTGTTTGGCCTGATGTCGGGGGTAGTGCCCGCCTGGCGCATGTCCAAACTAAAACCAGCGGAAGCATTAAAAGGTGCATAGGCTAATCATCAGCCTAGTTACACATTCACTCATCGACACATTCCAAACATATGATTCGGCATTTTTTCAAACTCATTTGGAACAAAAAACGCAGCAATGCCTTGCTGATCGTAGAAATACTGGTCGCTTTTTTGGTCCTTTTTGGCGTCATGAGCCTGATGGCTTACAACTACCAAAACTACTCACGCCCCTTGGGCTTCAAATACGAACAAGTCTGGTGCCTCAACATTCGCTGGAATCAAGATACCGCCCAGATTGGTGAAAAACTCAAAAGCATCTACCAGCGCATCCGCTCCTATCCAGAGGTGGAAATAGCCAGTCGTACCAATGGGAATACCCCCTTTGCCAACAACCAGTCCAACCGCAATGTCAAATACAAAAACGTAAATATCCAAGGAGACATCTTTGGCACCGACGAGCACTACGCCAAAGCCCTGGGCATTGAACTGGCGGAAGGTCGTTGGTATACACGTGCCGACAAAGGGGCCAAACACACTCCAGCAGTAATCAACCAGGTAGCCAAAGAAAAAATGTTTGGCAACGACAATCCCCTTGGGAAAATCATTCAACTGGAAGGTGACGAACGCTGGAAAATCGTGGGTATCGTTGAGAATTTCAAACAACGTGGGAACTACCAGGCCAATACCCCCGCCTTTTTCAACCTGAGTGATTGGGACCTGGGATCAGTACTGATCAAAGTAAAACCAGGGGTAGATGCCAACTTTGAGGCCAAACTCATGCGCGAAATCGGGAACATGCAGCCGGATTGGGTTTTTGAATTGTCCTACCTCAAAACGCTACGCAAGTCCATGAACGCACAAACCTCGATCCCTTCCCTGATTTTCAGCATCGTGTGTGGGTTCTTTTTGCTCAATGTGGCCCTGGGGCTTTTTGGGGTCC
>JAAFHQ010000560.1 GCA_013298445.1 Chitinophagales bacterium
GACGTAATTACCAAAGGCTCGACGACCGTGTTGATTGGTGGTCGTCCTGCAGCACGCATTGGCGACCTGACCGCTCACGGAGGCATCATCGTGGTGGGGGCACCCACTGTAATCATCGGTGGGTAATTAGCATTTCTCCTTATTCCAATAGCACATGGCAGTTGAAAAATCATTTCTTGGCACCGGATGGTCATTCCCACCCTGGTTTTCAGAAGAATCGGGCACGGTAGAAATGGTAAGTGCCGAAACCGACATCAATCAAAGCATCCATATTTTGTTGTCCACCAGTTTGGGCGAACGGGTTATGCAACCCAAGTATGGCTGCAATCTGAGCGACTACCAGTTCGAGCCAGTCAACAGCAATCTCCTGGCTTTTTTGAAAGACTTGGTGGAGAACGCCTTGCTTTATTATGAACCACGAATCATCGTTGAAGCCGTGACCATCACTGATCCGGGGTCGTTTGATCTTATGGAAGGAAAATTAGAGATAGAAGTGGATTACCGAATAGCGGAGACCAATTCCAGGTACAATTATGTTTATGATTTTTATCTACGCGAGGCCGATAGGAATATTTAACAACCAAGACCAAATGGCCATTTTCAACCAACTCAAGTAAGCCAATGGAAATCTGCAACATAAAGCATCCGTTAAGAGGAGAACCTGGTTCCAGCCAGTTGAAACGGGCCAATAATGCCTTGCAGGCAGCAGATGTAGCGATTGATGGGCGCTCCTTGGCCGATATTTTAAATTACCTCTATCGCTATTCCCGACAAGTCAATTTCCAGGATTATTTTCAACACGAAGATGAAGGAGAATACACGCTTTCTAATGATTGGAGCGCGTTTTTCGAAAAAAGCACCCCCTTGCTATTGGCTCGCATCAGCAAAATTGATACCGAGCTAATCGGCCAAGATTACTTGCTCCTACGTCGTGACTTTGACCGCATGCCCTCTTCTGCAACTTTCAACCAATTGATGGATTACTGTTATGAAGAGGCTATTCAACCTTTGTATACCTGGTTTGAGACTTTAAAAAGAGAAGAACGCTACCAGCGAGAGGCAGCAGGTGTGCTGCCGGACATGGCAGATTCTGAATTTCGCTTCAAACGTCGCCTGGCCGATTTGGTAAGTGCAGAACTAACCGAACCATTAAAGGAATTCATCACCATTTATCAAAAAGCCAATATGCATCAGGTTGTTACCCAACGAAATTTCTTTCCTTTTTTGAACCAACAAATTTGGGGTTTAAAGATCACCGACCTGGTCAGACCAGTGAAGTACCCCAACCTTAATCGGGAAGAATTGGTCAAAACGCTGGACGAAACCGTTTTTTCCAAATTCCAAAACATCCTGCGTCAAATCAGCCAGTTCGCACCCGATTACATTTCTGAAAGTCTCTACCCGCTCCAGGAAGCCTTCCGCAAGCAACATGAGCCACACCTGGCCCTATTGTTTACTTTCCTCGAATTGTTCAAATACGTACAAGGCGACATGAATCGCCTGAGTGAAAAGCACCTCGACTTTTTTTTCAAGCAGGTTTTGCGTGTAAAACCTAAGCCCCACCGCCCAGACCAGGCCCATCTGGTATTTGAAGTCGCCAAGCAATTAGAGCATTACTTAATCAAGGGTGGTACACTTTTTAAAGATGGCAAGGATGCAAATAAGGCAGACCTGGTATATAGCCTGGATGACGAAATAGTAATTGACAAAGCGGCCATTGAGCGTTTGATGACCCTTTACCTTAAACAATCCAGGGTTGATGCCAAGCCTCAAAAAATAGTGACCGCGGTAGATGGCACTGAATCTACCATCGTAGCGCTGGAAGGCGTTTATATGGCACCAGTAGCAAATTCCGCCGATGGTTTAGGGCTTAAATTTCCTGAAAATCAAATTCCCAATTGGGCCACCTTAGGTGCCAAAGAAAGTAAAACCCATGCGCCCGGCAAAACCACTCCTGGTCAGCATCCATATGCCCGGCTTGGCCTGGTGTTAGCCTCTCCGGTTTTGCTGCTGAACGAAGGAAGACGGGAAGTGGTGATTACGATTTGTTGCGATTTTAATGGAAATGAAAGTATGGCCGAGATGTGTTTGTTTTTCAATAAACTAGACAGTGCCCTAAAGCAACCTTATTACAAACTGACGGAAGATGTTTTGAAAAAACTGCTCAATATTTTCACTAAAGAATCAATTGCCAAAGTTCAAGCCTGGCAGGATTCGATCACTCCTTCGTCCATCGTAAATTTGAATAATTTTATTCATGACGTTGAATTTTCTCCAACTGAACAAAGCATATTGAATTGTTACCTAGAAAAAAGTTATAAACAATGGAAAGACAAGAATCCTAAATCTGGCAACTTTAAAGAATCGGAACCGGGTAAACAATTGATCGCCCGGCTGGAGAATCCCCTCTCTGACGCGGCACGAGCTTACCTGTCCGAGTTACTGGCGAATCAAAATCCCTATATTTTTGGATACGACATCGAAGCTTGTTTAGAGGTAAACGAAGAACCTTCCTGCAAGCCATTGTTTTCAAAATGCGAAAAAGAATTGCTGATATCGCTCATGGATCGTGAGGAACGGGGAATGTGTTACTTGGATTGTTGCAATTATGATACACTGGGTCAAAGCATAATCGAAAAATTAGTACAAAGTCAATCGGCTCAATTTCCGCAGAAAAATCCTAAAAAATGCCTACCCGTTTATTTAGACATCGAAAAACTTAAACTACTGAAAGACGCTAGTGGTAGCCCCTTATTTGATAAAAAAGAAATTGAGCATATTAATGAACGGTTAATTTGCGACAACATTTTCAAGGTTTCCCTTAGCGGCAAAGAAGGCTGGCATATGCCTAAAAGGATAAAAACTGAAATTGTCCTGAATACAGCGCACATGCCCAAACCCGAAAATGGTGATTGTCAGTTGAATTTTTGTTCAGATGCTTATAGTGGAAATTGTGGTGACGTCCAATTCAAAATCACCATAGCCCTCGACGAAACCGAGCCACCAATTGTCTGCTTTGATAAAGAAATACTCAAAGAAGACTATGACCTGGACAAACCCTTGCCAGTTGCAAAAATCGAATTGAACAACGAACTCAAACTGGATTTCCAACACCAGGAATGCATGTGTTGTGAAATTCCAGCAGAGAATAACTGCTGCCTGGCTCGGAAAAATGAATCTTCAGATCACAAAGTTTCGCTCTATCATTTCTTCCGTGATTTGCAGGTAATTGATTCAAAGATTGACGTAAAAGTATGCGGCATCAAAAAAAACATCATCGTTCAGAATGATGAAAACATCTTGGATGTCAATAGTCCGTTCCAGCCGTTTGGGGTGAGACCAGTGATCGTTGATTCTGATATTAAACACTCAACAGTACCAAATACTACCACAACGCCCCCGCAAAAAGAAGGTTGTCCAGAAACTCCTGTAAAACCAGCCATTAACCTAATTGGGCCAAATTTTTATCTTGGAAGCAATGAAATCTTTTTCAAGTGTTGGAAAGAAGTATGTCTTCATCTCAATTGGAAGGATAAACCAGCAAGCCTACAAAAGTATTATGAAGCTTATAAAAAAGTTCTTGAATCAGATTTTGAAGTAAATGTAGCCGTACTGGATACAGGGGTTTGGAATAATGAATCTTTGGTCTCGCAGCCAAAAGAAAAAGTATGTTGCCCAGAAGTTGATTTTGACATAAAGAAAGAAAACGACTATGTGAAGGAACCATTCCATCGTATTACCCGTCATTTCAATCGTGAATTATTTAAAAAAAATGGTGATGGCTGCGCTTGTACCTGCCCAAAAGACCTTCCTGCATATCCTTCCCCTTTTCCTTATGAGCAAACCATCAAGATTGAAAGCCGCTACTTTAATCTCAACAAAGAAGCTGAAAGAGATATCTGCAAATCATTAAAACCATATCAAGTTGACACCAGAGATGGTTTCATTAAATTGACTTTGGAAAATCAGGATTTTTTTCACAATGATTATGCATTTATACTATCCCGCCAGATGATTGCCATGTCAAGATACCCCGAGATTGTGCCTGGCGCTATATATATTGATGAAGATTCTGGTAATGAATTTACGCCCAATGGGAATGCCCGCCCAATTAGTATCCTTGACCTTTTTGAATGGATATGTAAGGCATCTGAAATGATTCAGAAATTAAGCAATAATTCTAGTCCGGATGTTCTAAATGATGATCCTAATTATTTTTTATGGAAAGATAAAGATTTATCCAGCTTAAAAGGGAAATTGGATGATTTAGATGCAAAAGCTGATAATATAGTCAATAATGAAATTCTAAATCTTGAAAATAAAATCACAACAATAGGAAACAAATTAGCCCCACTTAATACCCCAATACCTGACCATAGCCTTGTGGATGATGAAGAAATCTTTGAGTTGGTATGGGGCGCAAACCCTCCTCCTGTAATTAATTTACTTCCACCTCATATAGCAGATTCCTTAAAAGGCCGGTTCGATGAATTAAAATCTGCCTTTCAAGCTAATAATCCTGATAGTATCGTTCAACGAATTAATGAAATTCGAGACCTTTTAGGAGCACCAGGAGATAGCCATACTGATGTTGTTCCAAAGTTTACCATCTATTCCTTCTATAATTTCATCAAAGAA
>JAAFHQ010000561.1 GCA_013298445.1 Chitinophagales bacterium
TTTGTATAAATCGCCCAGAACCGCCGCGTAAACCAGATCAGGGTTTTTGGGATGGATGCGGATGCGGGGGATGTGCATGGCTTTTCCAGGCCAATTTTTTGCCAGGTTTTGCCCGCATCCTGGGTTCTCCACATGCCGTAACCATAGGAGACGTTGCCCCGGACAGTTTTTTCTCCGCCACCTACATAAATGACGTTGTTGTCGTATTCCGAAACGGCTACTGCACCTATCGACCCGCCAAAGTAGCCGTCGGAGATGTTTTGCCAGGTTTGGCCGCCGTCTTTGGTGCGCCAAACGCCGCCACCTACACTACCGAAATAAAAAAGGTTGGGTTTGCCGGGTACACCAGTTACCGTTGCAGAACGACCACCGCGGTAGGGGCCTATCGAGCGCCACTGAATGGAATTGTAGAGTTTTTCATCCATGCCCGTTTTGGCTGGAGTGCTGGCGACTGCGGCCGTGGGGGCAGGGGTGGTTTTTTTCTTTGCCTGGGCCTGGACCTGCTGGCTGTACAACATTCCTCCAAGCAACAGGACGATGCAGAGCAAATTAACGGATAATCTTTTCATACCTGAATCCTTTGAATAAATTTTGGTTATGGCTTGCGCTATTGAATGGTTAAAACGCAAAGAACAGCGCTCCGAAAAATACAAAAAAAGCCACACCAATGAAGATGTGGCTTGAAGGATAAAGAGAAAAACCTCGCCTTGTTTACTTAAAATGAGTCGAATGTTTCTTACAAACGTTCTTTTCGAACGATGAAATTGGGTTTTTACAGGATGGATGCCATTGGGCGATTATTGTAAAATGATCTTCTTCGAAGCATATTTATCCCCTTGGCGGATTTGCAGGAAATAGGTCCCGGTGCCGTTTTGGGAAATGTCTACTTCATCAGAAAAATCTCCACTAAAATTGCCCAATTCGTATTCGTAGATGGTGCGGCCAGCAGCGTTGAACACTTTGACCTCGGTTTGTCCTTTTTCAGGCAAATCAAACTGTAATTTGAACATACCCTTGCTCGGGTTGGGATACAGGTTGATTTTTTCCAAACGCAGGTTGTTGATCACCGGCATGTTGACGCCTTGAGCTTTGAGTTTGTCGGAGTCGGCTTTGTCGATGTCTTGCATACTGGCTTTGACATTGGCAGGATTGACCCGAATGGTTTGTGGGTTGGCGCTGTTTTCAGTCCGGTTAAAACCTCTGATTACCCAATTGCTATTTTCCTTCTCTTTGTCATCGGAGTTGTAGTAGTACGAAGTGCTTTTGCGGGCATCACACAGTGATTTGATGGCCTTGCTGGCGCTTACTTTTTTGCCGTCGCGGAGGTAATCAACGCTGACGGTCGAGCCAGCTTTGACCAAGCCTAAAGCCATGCTGATGTCACTCCAGTCAATGATTGGGTTGCTGTTGATAGCCACCAGTACATCACCTTCTTTCATCCCCATTTCTTTGGCGGTAGAGCCTTCTACGATGTCCACCAACACCCCTTTTTCGTTGTAGGTTACGTGGGATTGGCGTACACCTAAAAAGGGTTTTTCACACTCATCCCGCCAATCGCTATCCTCGTCATCATCGTCGTGACTACCTAGGGTGACGCTGACATTGCGCTCCTGACCTTTGCGGATGAAATACACATTGGCTTTTTGACCTGCTGAAAATTTGCGCAGGATAAAACTCAAAGACTGGCCTTCACCCACCCGGTATTCGTCGATGCCGTAGATGTAGTCAAAAGCTTGCAAGCCAGCCTTTGCCGCGGCAGAATTGGGAATCACACCGGACACATAAGCGCCATACAAATTGCTGAAACCCAGTTTTTTGGCTTTTTCCTTGCTCATGGAGCCGAGGTTGACCCCCAGAAAGGCCCCATCCATTGCTTCGGCTTTGGCCCAATTGCCATTGTTGCCACTGCTCGACCAGGAAATGCCAAAATTACTGCCATTGTTGTTGCCGTTGATCACCGTGTACGAGTCGTTTTGTTTTTTACCCATTTTACCCGTTTTGTTGAGGGTTTCGCCGTTACGGCGCAGGGTAAGCTTGACTTCGTCACCGGGTTCCATACTGCGGATCATGGCACTAATGTCGGTCCAGTCAATCATGGTGTAGCCATTCATGGCCGTGATGACGTCGCCATCTTTCAAGCCCATTTCGGCAGCGGCTGATTCATTCGTAACCTCTACGGCTACACCCACGGTGGCTTCGTCCTCGTCTTCTTCCTCATCGTCGGCGGGGCTGAGGCCTAAAAAAGGGCGAGCATCACTTTCTTCTTTTTCATTGGCTTTTTCACCAAAAGTGATTTTGACATCCATTGGCTTGCCCTGGCGGTAAATGTGCAGGGTGGCCTCGGTGCCCGCGTCGTAAATGTCCAGGATGTCGCTCAATTCAGTGTCGTCATCCACTTTGTGTTGATCAACACCTACCACGTAGTCGAGGGCCTTCAAGCCCGCCTTTTCAGCAGCTGAACCCGGCAATACCCGGGTAATGTAACTGCCATAAGGATTATCCGCGCCCAATAGCGCAGCTTTTTGTTTGGAAACCTCTGCTAAATGGACGCCCATATAGGCGCGGGTGGGGGTGAGCGTGTTTTCAAAACCAAAAGCAGTAGCGCTCAAAGACAGACTTAGCAGAAAAAAACAAAAAAATCTCGTTGCAATCCGTTTCATATTTTAGACTGTTTTGTGGGAAGGACAAAAACAGGGGGAAATGGTTGCATGAGGGAGAATAGAAAAAAGTGAATGTACGCTTAGTAGTGGGGCAAAAATAAGTGTGTCATTTTTTCTGAGCCAAAGGATTAGATAAGAAACTTAAAATGAAGCGTTTTCTAATCTAATCCTTTGGCAAAATGACACACTTATTTTTTTGTCGCCCCTTACATCTTTTTCAACTTTTCAATAATATTCTGCATGCCTACGGCTTTGATCGTCATGTTTTCATCGAGCAAAATAGAGTAGGGGACAGAGGTTACTTTAAAAGACTTGATGACCTCACTTTTTTCCCAACTTTTGAGATCGCTCAGTTGTAACCAATTGACTTGGTCTTTTTTGATGGCTTGAAGCCAATCGTTTTTATCCTCATCCAAAGAAATGCCTACAATATTGACCTGTTTTTCCGACCACATTTGCCCATAACTCAACATCGTTTTGTGCTCACTGCGGCAAGGCCCGCACCAGGAAGCCCAAAAATGTAGCATTGTCCAACGTTGTGCACTGCCATCAATCTGTATCAAATGCCCGCTGGTGTCTGGCAAAGCAAATGCAGTGATTTTTTTTCCAATGGAGTTGGTTTCTACTTTTTCAATCTCTTTTAATAATCCTTTACCTTCTTCCGAAGAAGTAAGTACAGTTGATAGTTTGCTGTAAACAGTTCGTGCCTGCCCCAATCCGGCTGATTGTAATCCTGAACGAATCATAAAAATGCTGAGCTGAGATTCGGGGTGCCCGGTTACATAATTTTGGATGTATTCCCAATGGAGGTTTTTACGCTTAATCAGGTCTTTTTCGTCGGCAATAGAACCGTTCAGGTCAGTCATGTATTTTTGATAGTCGATGGCTTCTTGTGAGCCTTCCACTGCTGATGTTTGCAATAAACGTAGGGCCGGGCTATGCTCCTTTACAAAAAAAGTAGCTTTGATATTTCCTGGAGTAAGCCAAAGGCCTAGGCCACCCCTCACTTTATCAGTGTTGATGACTACAAGGCAAGGTTTGGTTAATGAGCCCTCGAATTTAAATTTTCGGTCAACAATGGCTACCTCTTCCTGGCTTACTTGAGCTTCACCAAAAATGACAAGTGTAGCTTTATTGAGTGTATCGGCATTGTTGATTTCGCCAAAAAGCTGGAAGGCTTGAGCTTGGGCGGAGAGGGTGGGGAGTAAAAGTAATAGGAAAAGACTGAGAATAGGGCGCTTAGTCATGATGAAAGTTTTTAGTTTAGTGAATCGCGTTTACAATAGTGAGATGCACCAAACAAAGTATTTGTGGATTAGAAAGCTCGTTTTTTTGAAAAATTTATTCGCGGTTTAGGCTTCTATTCTTTCACCACTTTTAAACAGAGCAAAATATGACTTTTCAGCGCCAGTGGTCACTGCCTGAGTCCGGCCAGACCTGAAGGATTGTTCAATATTTCCCCCTTGGGCATCTAATTTGAAATAAAACCCGACACTAAATGCAATGGCGGCTTCATCACTTATTGCCGTTGTACTGGCAATAACATAAGGAACGTGATTGGCAATTGCTTTAGCTTGGTCCTCAGAGTAGCAGGCATTAAGAACTACCGCTTTAAAGAGGATGCCTTCATCGGCAAAATACTCAAACAATGCATCTAAAGCATTTGCAGTGAGTAGCTTAGATCCATTTTTATCGTCATTTTGCAACATGATCCCATTCGAATTGCCATGTCCCGAGAAATGCAAGATGTTGGGTTTTGTTATTTCATTTAATTCTTTGAATTCAGTATTGTTGACTGCATGATGGACGATTAGTGAGAATTCCTCCGTTTTTTCTTGAAGCTTTTTGGTGATGCGGGAATGTTCTTTTTCTAGTTCAAGTTGATAGCTGCCTGCTGGATTGGCAGTAAGCATAAGGATTTTTAATTTATCGCTTGACGGTGCATCAACAACTGGAGGGTGGACAATTGGGGGGGCT
>JAAFHQ010000562.1 GCA_013298445.1 Chitinophagales bacterium
GAAAAATAGCGATTGATGTTTCCCGAATACGATGTGATAGTAGTGGGGGCGGGCCATGCCGGTTGTGAAGCCGCGGTGGCCGCAGCAAATTTGGGCTCCAAAGTGTGCCTGGTGACGATGAACATGCAAACCATCGCCCAAATGTCGTGCAATCCAGCCATGGGCGGGGTAGCCAAGGGTCAGATTGTGCGGGAAATCGACGCTTTGGGGGGCTATTCCGGGATTGTGACCGACCATACCATGGTGCAGTTCCGCATGCTCAATCGCTCCAAAGGCCCCGCCATGTGGAGCCCGCGGGCACAAAGCGACCGGATGTTGTTTGCGCGCAAGTGGCGGAATATGTTGGAAGCGCATCCCAATGTAGATTTTTGGCAAGACATGGTCAAAGGGCTGGTCATTCGTGGCGGCATCGTACGCGGCGTGGTCACCAGCATGGGCCTCGAAATACCCGCCAAAGCGGTGGTACTCACCAATGGAACCTTCCTCAATGGCATTATCCACATCGGAGAAAAACAACTCGGCGGTGGCCGTTCAGGTGAAAGCGCCGCCAAAGGCATCACCGAACAATTGGTCGAACTGGGTTTTGAGGCTGGCCGCATGAAAACCGGCACTCCGCCCCGCGTAGATGGCCGCACGCTCAACTACGAGGTGATGGAAGTGCAACCCGGCGACGAACAACCCAGCAAATTCTCCTACACCGATACGCCACCCATCACCAAACAATTGCCTTGCCACGTGACCTACACCAGTCCGGAGGTACACGAGATGTTGAAAACGGGCTTTGACCGCTCGCCGATGTTCAACGGGCGCATCCAGGGCTTGGGACCGCGTTATTGCCCTTCAATAGAGGACAAAATCAACCGCTTTTCGGATAAGGATCGGCACCAATTGTTTGTGGAACCCGAAGGTTGGGATACCTGCGAAATATACGTCAACGGCTTTTCTTCTTCCTTGCCGGAAGATGTGCAATACAAGGCGCTGCGCCTGATTCCGGGTTTTGAAAACGCCAAAATGTTTCGGCCCGGTTATGCCATTGAATACGATTATTTTCCGCCGACCCAGCTGGAATTGACGCTGGAGACCCGTTTGGTGAAAAACCTGTTCTTTGCCGGGCAAATCAACGGCACCACAGGTTACGAAGAGGCTGCTTGCCAGGGCATGATGGCGGGCTTCAACGCCCATTTGGCCATCCGGGAAGAGGAGCCGCTGATCATCAAACGTTCGGAGGGTTACATCGGCGTACTCATCGACGATCTGGTGAACAAAGGCACGCAGGAGCCTTACCGCATGTTTACCTCCCGGGCGGAATACCGCGTTTTATTGCGCCAGGACAACGCCGATTTACGCCTTACTCCCCTGGCACACAAACTGGGAGTAATCGGCTCCGAAGAGCGGATGGAAAAGGTGCGCAGCAAAGAAGCGGCGGCTCAGGCCATCGAGCGTTTCCTGGGAGAATACAGCATTGCACCGGAGCAAATCAACCAGTACCTAGAGTCGAAAGAAAGTTCAGCTACCCGGCAAAAGGTGAAGCTCTCTACCATTCTGCTGCGCCCCAATATTGGTTTGGACGAACTGCGTAACGTCGTGCCCGACCTGGATCAGTTCCTACATGGCCACGAGCAGGGAAACATTGAACTGGCCGAAATCAACATGAAATACGAAGGCTACATCCGCAAGGAGCAAGAGCTGGTGAATAAAATGAATCGCCTGGAGGAAGTGAAATTGTGGGAAACTTTGGATTACCACACTCTGCCTTCCTTATCCAAAGAAGCCCGGGAAAAATTGACGCGCATGCGCCCGCGCACGATCGGGCAGGCCAGCCGGATCAGCGGGATTACACCGTCGGATATTTCCGTGTTGTTGGTGCACATGGGGCGCTGACCGGACAAAACTGAAAATTTCTTCACAAAAAAATACCGTTATGTATCCAATGCTTGTACACTCCCATTCTGGTTTGCGCTGGGTGGTTTTATTGCTGTTGTTGGCCGCCATTTTTAATGCCGGAACCAAGATGGGAGGCAAAGCCAGCTATACCGATAAAGACAAAAAACTGGGTTTGTTTGCCTTGATTTTTAGCCACCTGCAGTTGGTGATCGGGATAGTACTTTACTTCATCAGCCCTAAGGTGCAGACTTTCCGTTTTTTCAGAATGGAGCATTTGGCGATGATGATCATTGCCATTGCGCTGGTCACCATTGGTTATAGCCGCGCCAAGCGCAAAGCTGACGATGCTGGTAAATTCAAAACTACCTTTTGGTTTTATTTGATCGCTTTGCTGGCCATCTTGGCGGGGATTCCATGGCCGTTTATGGGTTATGGCAGTGCGTGGTTTTAACGCCACTACATGAAGTTTAATGAATGAAAACCAGGGCATTTTGGACCAGACATCAAAATGCCCTGGCTTATTTTTTGCCCACAAGGCAACTTTTTGGGGAATAAGCCTGTTTCAAAAATAAAAGCTATCTTAGCGAGCATAAACAGCAAAAAAATTTGATGAAGCACTTTGCCTCCATCTTTTTCTTGATCATCATGATCCTGAACGCAACGCTGCCATTGGTGGAGCAGTTGCAAAATAAGGATTTATATGAATTGGTCGAGGCTGGAGGAGATGATGCGGATGACGAAAACAAGAGCGAAAAAGAAGGTGAAAATGAAAAAGAGAGTGAAAAAGAACAAGAATTAGAGAAAAAATCAATCACTCTGCTTGCTTATTTATTGGTCAGACATGATGATTATCAATTTAAACAGTTCAGCAGATCAATTTTCCCTTTGAACGAATTGCCTGAATCTGAGCTTTACACCTCACTGCTCGAATTACCTCCCGAGGCCTAAGTCACGCCTCAATCTCCATTTATTAGTCTTTATTTAAAATTCCTATTGGGGTGGTATTGTAGCCACCTGAGTACAAACGTGCGTTGCACGTCAAATTTTGCTTGCAACATGAGTAACAGATCAATGTATTTTAAAACGGATATCCAGGCCGGAGTAGTTGTGTTTCTGGTCGCATTGCCCCTGTGCCTGGGGATTGCTCTGGCTAGTGGGGCACCACTTTTTGCTGGAATCATTTCCGGGGTAATTGGGGGGATCGTAGTGGGGCTCCTCAGTAAATCACAATTGAGCGTTTCAGGTCCTGCCGCAGGGCTTACTGCAATTATTTTGGCCGCAATCGGGACGCTGGGCTCGTACCAAACTTTTTTGGTGGCAGTTGTATTGGCGGGTGCCATTCAAATTCTTTTGGGCTTAGTCAAGGCAGGTACCATTTCCAATTATTTTCCATCCAATGTCATTGAAGGGATGTTGACCGCAATTGGTGTCATCATCATTCTCAAACAATTGCCCCATGCCATTGGGTACGATGTGGATAATGAGGGGGACTTCTTTTTCATCGAAAAAAATACGGGACACAATACGCTTTCAGCGCTAATTGATGCGATTAATTTCGCGCATCTAGGAGCAATCGTGATTACTTTGGTTTCTCTCGCCATTTTAATTGCTTTTAATCGGGTGGCCTTTCTCAAAAAATTGAAAGCATTACCTGGTGCGCTGGTGGTAGTTGTTGTAGGGGTACTGATCAATGAGTTCTTTAAGGCTTCCGGGTCTAACCTGGCGATTGGACAAGAACATTTGGTCAGTTTACCCGTGCCCAAATCTTTCGATGACTTTGTCGGGCAGTTTTCTCTACCCAATTTTGCAGAGATTACCCGGCCAGATGTCTGGATAGTAGCCTTGACCATCGCAGTGGTGGCAAGTATTGAAACGCTGCTTTGTATTGAAGCATCCGATAAACTAGACCCCTTGAAGCGCTACACGGATACTAACCGAGAGTTGTTGGCCCAGGGCACAGGTAACATCATAAGTGGCTTGTTGGGCGGCCTGCCGATGACTTCCGTGATCGTGCGTACTTCTGCCAACATCAATTCCGGAGGGCGTACCAAAACGGCAACCATTGCTCACGGGATTCTGCTTCTTCTGGCAGTGCTCAGTATTCCCATGATTCTGAATAAAATCCCTCTGGCTTGTTTGGCCGCGGTATTGCTAATGATTGGTTACAAATTAGCCAGTCCAGCCGTGTTCAAATACATGTGGAAGAGTGGCAAATATCAGTTTATTCCTTTCATCATCACCGTAGTGGCTGTGGTTTTTACCGATTTGTTGGAAGGTGTAGCGATTGGTCTGGTCGTCAGCGTGTTCTTCATTTTGAGGGCTAACCTGAAGCTTGCTTATTTTTTCAAAAAAGAAGAATACCACCAAGGCGAAGTCATCACCATCAAACTGGCTCAGGAAGTCTCCTTTTTGAATAAAGCAGCCATCAAACAAACCTTAAACCATTTGCCTGCTCAAAGTAAAGTGGTAATTGATGCAACAGATACCTTTTACATTGATCATGATGTGGTTCAGTTGATCAAGGATTTTTTGACCATCGGATCGAAGGATAAGGAGATTCAGTTATCCTTGGTCGGGTTCAAAGATGAATACACCATGGAATTTTCGACCCACGTTTCGTCCAACTAAAAAAATGAAAAGACACATGAAAGCACATACATCAGTAACTCAATCTTCAATCACTCCCGTACAAGCCATCGAGTTTTTAAAGGAGGGCAATGAACGATTTGTCAACAATCTAAAAGCCAACCG
>JAAFHQ010000563.1 GCA_013298445.1 Chitinophagales bacterium
AAGGCCATTTGACCAATGCCTACCCTGCCCTGCAATTCAGTGGAGGCAAAGGAGGAAGTATCTCCCTGCAATATGCCGAAGCTTTATTCAGCAAAAACCCCAACAAAGGCAATCGAAATGAGGTGGAAGGCAAACAGATGATCGGGCGAAAAGACAGTTTATTCACGGATGGCAGCGCCAATCAAACTTTCACCACCCTCAACTTTCGGACTTACCGCTATGTGCAAGTGCGCATCATCACCAAGGACGAAGCGCTAACCTTACACGACGTTTCTGGCAATTTCACCGGATATCCCTTTCAATTGAATTCAAGCCTGAATACAGATAATGCAGAGATCCAAAAAATGCTGGAGATCGGTTGGCGGACCGCCCGACTTTGTGCTGTGGAAACCTACATGGATTGCCCGTATTACGAGCAGTTGCAGTACATTGGCGACGCCCGCATTCAGGCTATGGTATCCTTGTACAACAGCGGAGACGAGCGGCTGTTGCGCCAGGCCCTAGATCAGATGGATCAATCCCGGCAGCCGGAAGGGGTGACCCTGAGTCGGCATCCTTCGTACACACCGCAGTACATACCTACCTTTTCGTTGTGGTACATTGGTATGTTGCACGACTACAGCCGTTATGGCAAAGACATCATTTTTGTCAAAAACAAGCTCTCCGGGATGCGGCAGATATTGGACTATTTCCGGGGTTTTCAAGCCGCTGATGGTTCCCTGCACGATGTTCCTTACTGGATGTTCACCGACTGGGTAACGGCCAAGGAATGGGTCGCAGGTCGTGGACCACTGAGCAAGGATGGCAGCTCGGCGATGCTGGACTTACAATTGTTGTGGGCCTATCAATTGGCCGCCGATTTGGAAAGCAAATTGGGCATCAAAGAATCCGCCGGGATTTACCAGGCACGGGCCGCCCAACTCAAAAAGACCATTCAAAGCAAGTATTGGGATGCCAGCAAAGGTATGTTCGCGGATCGGATGGAAAAAGACCTGTTTTCTCAACATACCAATTCCCTGGCCATCCTGACTGGTACGGTAGCACCCGAGCAATTGGCACCTCTGGGGAAAAAGCTGCTGAGTGACAGCAACCTGGCACCCGCTTCCATTTATTTCAAATACTACCTACATCAGGCTTTGGTGAAGGCAGGAATGGGCAATGATTACCTGAAGTGGTTGGACAAATGGCGGGAAAACATCCAAATGGGGCTGAGCACCTGGGCAGAGACTTCTGAAGTGAATACCTCCCGCTCCGACTGTCACGCCTGGGGATCAAGCCCAAACATCGAGTTTTTCCGGACCCTGTTGGGCATCGAAAGTGATGGCTTGAACTTTTCTAAGGTGAAGATTCAGCCTCATCTTGGTGAGATCAAAAAGATCAGTGGGAGCATTCCTCATCCCAACGGAACCCTGGCCGTAAGTTATGAATGGGTACAAAACAAGTGGAACATTCAGGTTGATTTGCCGGGGAAGACCACGGGGAATTTGATGTGGAAGGGGCAGGTTTTGACCTTGAAAACCGGGGTAAATAAGTTTGTACTGTAAAGCTGCTTTAGTGATTTCTTGGGTGCCTTAGGTTTCTTAGGTGGTGAAACATTGACCTGCTCCGCAGGTTTTGGCTTTTCACCACCTAAGAAACTTTAGGCACCATAGATTCACCTCAGGGTTAATTACTTTGCAGGCTTCGCAAAAATCTTCTCATCCACCTGGCCATTGATCACCGTTTTATTCGTGATCATCGTAAAAGCGCCCATCGGACTCGTTATATCAATGGTATTGGCCATTTTGATGCCATCGATCACCTCATAGCTGGAAAAAACCAATTCCCCTTCCTGGCCACCAACGTTACTGGTTACTTTGTACACGAGGTAAGTGCTGGCATCCAGGTACTCATCCATAACAACCCCATTGGCGGTGATTTTGAAATGGAACATGTCTTTTTTGTCCACTTTTTCCTTACCTACCAACTCAACTTTGTTGCCTTTTTCTGTGTAGTTGTACAATGCGCCAAATGGATCAAGTTGTCCGAGCAATGGTCTGATTTCCTCAGCAGTCATGTCTTCGGGTTCGCCCGTTCCGCCCATCATGGCAGGCATAATTTTCCAGCCTTTTTCCCCTTGTACCACCTGCACCATTGAACTACCCATCACGCTCGATTCTGAGCGCATGGATTTTCCGACTACAATGACACTTTTGCTGGGAATTTCCATACCTTGTACAGCGATGACTCTTTCAGTAGATATGGTGTTTACCGTTTTTAACTTATCAGCTCCACCCATTGCTTCCACGTGTTTGGCTACAATTTCATCTACGGTTTGGCCATTAACGTAAGCAAATGATAAAGTGGCAATAGCCAGCATACACAACAGTTTGATTTTCATGATTGCTCTTGATTTTTGAGTTAAAAAAGAAGAAGTTGAGTTATTGTCGATTTTGTTGTCCTCCTCCAGGTACGCTCCCGCCAGTACTTTGGCCATCCGTTTTAATATCATCGTTGTTCACAGATTTGCCTTTTTTCCGGGGCATTTCCATGGCGCTCATTTTGCCAATTTTGTAGCTGAAGGTCATGCGAAATCCACGGTTGTAAAGGTAGACATCACTAACTTGATTGAACTGAGCAGAATTCAATTCCGTATGGATGTTGAAGCGATTGCCCAGGAAGTTTTCCGCCGCCAGCCCCAAGCTCGCCTTTTTGTCTTTGAAGTCCTTTTTGACGCCCAAAGTATACCAGCCAAAACCACCCTGGCGCCCTTGCAATTGTACTTGCGAACCTTGCAGGAATCCGAAGGCCTGTACGCCCCAGCCTTTTTTAAACTGAGCCTGGCCAAACATCCCACCGCTGATATTGAAGCCGGAGTTGGTGTTGGTTTCCAATACCCCCGCCGCATTGGCGATCTGTCCTTCCAAATTGGAATAAAGTACATTCAGGAATATCCCGATGTTGATTTTGGAAGTCAGGGCTACATTGGAAAAAATATTGGAACCATAGGTTTGTTGGTGCCCAATGTTTTCGTAAGTGGTGATCACCGCTCCAGCCAGCGTATCTGAAGGTTTGGTCACCTGGAGGATGGCATTGTTGGTGGTACGGGCAAAAAACGAGCTGGTTACAAAAGTCTTTTTGATGGTTTTGCTCAAAGTCAGTTCGTAATTGTTGGTCAATTCGGGCCGCAGTGAAGGGTTACCCACCGTAATGTTTTGTGGATTGGCGCTGTTGAAGTTTGGGTTCAATTGTTGCAAACCCGGGCGTTGAATCCGGCGGTTGTAAGCCAACTTTACGGTAGTTCCTTTGAAGGTTTTGGAGGCATTAAAACTGGGCACCAGTACTCCATAATCCCCAATCCCGATAACCCCACCTTCGCGGGTGCTCGCATCAATCATGGTATGTTCGTAGCGCAAGCCCCCCTTGAAGGTGTAGCGCTTCTTGGTTGTATAGGTATAGGAGGTATAACCTGCCGCAATGTTTTGATGGTAAGTCAGCGAACCAGCGGGTTGGTTAAAATCGGTATCGAATTCACCGGAAGGGCCAGAAATCAAAAAACGATAATCACTATCGACCTGGCGAAAAATACCTTTGCCACCAAATTCGAGCATTTGATTGCGTTTGATCGGCGTTTGGTAATCGGTTTGCACCGTAAATTCCTGGTTGAGATTATCATTGACGTTGCGTTGGCGGCTGCTGAGGTTTCCGTTGCCATCCAACAAATTGGCATCAAAATTATTGTTCAAATCGTTTCGGCTGTACAAGGTTGAAATGCTCCATTCCTGTTGTGGTTTGTAGGTATGAACGTAATCCAAATTGACATCCAGCGTACCTGATGGGTTTTTGCTCTGTACACCGCGGGTCGAGGAACTGACCAACTGACCGTCGCTGAACAATTGGGTCAAAAAATCCTGTTGGAAGTTCATGTTTCGAACTCCATATTTGGCTCCTGCAGTTATGCTTTGGTTTTTAGCCAAATCGTAATCAAAGCCCAGGTTGTATTGACCAAAAAGCCCATCGCTGTTGCCATCCCCGGTTTGTCGAACCAAAGTGCTAACTCCTTGGTGGGTGCTGCTTTGGTCCAATTTGGTTGTAGTCACGGTGTTGTAATTGGCCCGGCCAAAACCACCCAAAGTAAACCCAGCCTTACCTTTGCGGTAATTGCCATTGAGCGAGAGGATGGAGCCCCGGTTGCCTACCCCACCATCAACATTGAGGTTTACCCCTTGCAGGCTGTTCTTCTTGGTGGTAATGTTGATGATGCCTGCCGAACCTTCCGCGTCGTACTTGGCCGATGGGCTGGTGATGACTTCGACCGTTTTGATTTGGTCGGCTGGGATTTGTTTCATGGCATCCGCCACACTGCTGGCCATGATGGTACTGGGCTTGTTGTTGATCAGCACCTTGACGTTTTGGCTACCGCGCAGGCTAACGTTGCCATCCAGATCCACCGTAAGCATTGGAACTTTGCGCAACACATCAGTAGCATCGCCACCTTTGGCAGTGATGTCTTTTTCAGCGTTGTACACCAGACGATCCACCTTTTCCTCAATTAGGTCGGTGGTGCCTGTAATGGTGACCTCGTCAAGGTTTTTCACTACCGGGCTGAGTTTGATGGCTCCCAGATCGAATTCCTGACCTTTGGTCCAAT
>JAAFHQ010000566.1 GCA_013298445.1 Chitinophagales bacterium
CCCTCACCTGTTCTACTTCCATTGAACCATAAAACAGATCAAACCAATGCGTCCTCGATTCCTTTTTGCCATTTTGCTCAGCATTCCAGCCTGGGTATCCAGTTGCTTCAATGCCAACAAAGTTGTTTCATCTTCCAGTTCTACTGATGCTACGCCTAAACTTATGTCTTCAGCCACTTCTTTCCACAATTTAAGTGCCACTACCCTGGATGGACAAACCGTCTCCATGGCCCAATACAAGGGTAAAAAAATCATCGTTTTGAATGTCGCTTCAAAATGCGGGTATACCCCCCAATACGCCGATTGGCAGGCATTCTACGATAAAAATAAAGACAACGTAGTCGTTCTGGGTTTCCCTTGCAACCAATTCATGGGTCAGGAACCCGGTACAGCGAATGATATTCAGGAGTTTTGCCAAAAAAACTACGGTGTGACCTTCCAAATGTTTGAAAAGGTAGACGTCAAAGGTGACAATCAAAGTCCAGTGTACAAATGGCTCACCGACCCAAGTCAAAATGGCTGGAACAGCGATGTCCCCTCCTGGAATTTTTGCAAATACCTCATCGACGAAAACGGCAAGCTTACCCACTTCTTTGCTTCAGGCGTAACACCTGAGAGTGCTGATTTTAAGAAAGCGATGGATTAGTGTAGAGACGCACGGCCGTGCGTCTTTTTACCTCCGGCAGCAGCGTAGAGACGCACAGCCGTGCGTCTCTACAATCCGGTATAACTTTTCCGTCCTCCCAATCGTTTATTGGGAAAATGGACTATGATGAAACTATTGCTTTTTTTCCTGTTTTTTGCCCCGCTCTTAGCTCCCCACCCTATCCACCTCACCGTGATGGAGATTTACGGCAATGAAAAAAGCAAAAACCTGGAGTGTTCGGTCACACTTTTTTCAGATGACTTTGCCCGGGCCATTCAATACGAAACCTACGCTCCACAAATCCAGAGTGGCAAACTCAAGACAGATGACCTGATCATCAAATATTTGCGCAGCAAATTGCAACTCAAAATCAATGGCAAAAGTGGCAATTTTAGCCTGCTAAGGACTGAAAACACCCACGAAACCATCACCTGTTATTTAAAATTCAACGCGGTAGCCGCTGAAACCCAAAAAATTGAGATTGCCAGTAAACTGATGCTGGAATTGTTCAATGACCAACGCAACCTGGTGCAAATCCGCATTCCGGGGAAAAAAGAAGGCGCGCTCAGCCTCGACAAATCCAAAACAAGTGCCATAGCCGCTTTAACTGCGGACTGATTATTGTCAATCTATTTGGAGACTTTTGACAAGGCAAATACCTTGAAATGACTGCAATTTTGTTGGCGTAAACAACCGATTAACAGAAAAAAACCAGCAGTCATGAAAAAGACATTGGTTCTCTCAACCCTACTCTGTGCCGCTTTCGCGCTTCATGCCCAGTCTCTCATTGGTAATCAACTCAAGAGCAAAGAGGCTGTAATAATGTACCTCGTTGAACAAGAAAAATTGGCCCACGATTTCTATCGTTCCCTGGACACCATGTGGGTGACCGACATTTTCAACCGGGTAGCCAATGAAGAATATGAACACGTTGGCAAATTGAGTGCAGTAGCTGCCGAATTGATGATTAATGTACCCAATCATTTCAACGAATATCCTGTGGGGCAATTCATCGACAACAAATTGCGCCACTTGTACACGGAGTTGATGATCGCCGCTAATTTTTCGCTGGAAGACGCCTATCGTACCAGTGCCAACCTGGAAGAGCGCAAAATGGTTGATTTAAAAATGGCACTCAAAGAGCCCAACTTTGAACTGGAAAACCTCACTTACAAGGCCTTATTGATTGGTAGTGAAGACAATTTCAAAACCTTCATCCGGGCCTTGAATGAAATGAATAGTGGCTACACGCCCATTCTGTTGAGCACAAGTGAATTCGAAGCCTTAACCAAAAATATTTTGGCCAATGATGCTTGGCAAAGTTTTAATTCTAGTGCCAAAAGTCAAAATCGGATCGGCCTATTTTGAGGGTTGTTCTAACTGAATTAAAAATTTCATTGCCTTTCCAATTAAATTTACTGACTTTTGTGTGATCTTTGCTCCGCGTTGAAGTTATCTTGAGCGCGGAGCATTTTACTTGATAAAAAATGAGAATTTACCTGAGTCGATTTATGCTTGCTTTTTATCTGCTGTTGGCGTTGGCGCCACAGTGGTTAGAAGAGTTTGCTAAATTTCCAGCACTCATGGCTCATTATCAAACCCATCGTCAGGAAAATCCAGCAACAACCCTAAGCGAATTCCTGAGCCAACACTACGGTAAGGACTACGCCAAACACAGCAATCAACACGATCATTCCAAATTGCCTGGCAAAGCCAAACACCATGATTCGTGCATGCACATGAACGTGACTGGAGACTCCGTGCTTCCACTCCATGCAGACTTACTCGTACCCCCGCATAATTGGGAAGAGCCCAAAAACTCCTCCCTTTTTCAGCACGATCAAAATCCAGGTGCCGCTCACCTCTCCGGCATTTGGCAACCGCCCCGAGCCTAATCTCCATTGCTAAATGGCTAATTTCTAGTCATTGCCCAAACCTATTGGGCTCGTCTCCATTTATTTTATCTTGCTATAAATCAACAGTTCATGTTGACACAAATAATCCGTTTTTCCATCCATAACAAGTTTATGGTGGGATTAGGGACATTGGCGATGGTCATTGCTGGAATTTATTCCTTTACCCGACTACCAATCGACGCCATTCCCGATATCACCAATAACCAGGTACAGGTGCTCACAGTTTGTCCTACCCTAGCTACGCAGGAAGTAGAGCAGTTTGTAACCGCCACCATCGAAAGTGCGGTAAAATCCATACCCGGCGTAGTCGAGTTGCGCTCGATCTCCCGCTTCGGGCTCAGTGTAATCACCATTGTTTTTGAAGAAGACATCAATGTGTACCTGGCCCGCCAAATGGTGAATGAAAAACTCAAAATGGCGGAAGAAAACATTCCGCCGGGGTTTGGAGTACCTGAATTGGCGCCCATTTCGACGGGTTTGGGGGAAATTTTGCATTATCGCATTGAACCCAAACCAGGATACGAACACAAGTTTTCCGCCGCCGATTTGCGCGAAATCCAGGATTGGATTGTCAAAAAACAGTTGACTGGCGTACCGGGAGTGGTAGAAATCAACAGTTTTGGGGGCGACCTGAAACAATACGAAGTAGCGGTACGCCCCGAACGTTTGCGCAGCCTGCAAATTGGCCTGCCTGAAATACTCACAGCCCTCGAAGGTGCCAATGAAAATACTGGCGGGGCTTATGTTGAAAAGCACAGCAGCGTCTATTTCATTCGGGCACAGGGCTTGGTCAAAAGCCTAGACGACATCGGTCAAATTGTAGTCAAAAACGTCAATGGCCTGCCCGTACGCATTGCGGATGTGGCCGAAGTGCGCTTTGGCAAAGCCCTGCGCTACGGCGCGGTAAGCCACAACGGCGAAGGCGAAATTGTGTTGGGCATCGTGATGATGCTCAAGGGCGAAAACGCGGCGAAAGTCATTCAAAGGGTGAAAGCCCGTTTGGAGGAAGTCAAAAAAGGGCTCCCTGAAGGCATTACCATCAGTACTTTTTTGGATCGGGAAAAACTGGTCAACCGCACCATTGCTACCGTAGAGAAAAACCTGATCGAGGGAGCACTCATCGTCATTTTTGTCTTGGTGCTTTTGGTGGGTAATCTCCGGGCAGGTCTGATCATTGCTTCGGTGATCCCCTTGTCCATGCTGTTTGCCATTTCCATGATGCAGCTTTTTGGAGTGAGTGCCAACCTGATGTCTTTGGGTGCGCTCGACTTTGGTTTGATTGTAGACGGTGCAGTCATCATTGTGGAGTCAACTTTGCATTTTTTACACGTCCGCTTTTTGAGCCAACCGGGAGTTGAACCAGGCACGACCGTGCATCTGAGCAAAGATCAAATGAACGAAAGTGTCCTGGAAGCGGCCAGCCGCATCATGCGCTCTTCCATTTTTGGGGTGGTGATCATTTTGATCGTTTATTTACCCATTTTGTCCCTGATCGGTATTGAGGGTAAGATGTTCAAACCCATGGCGCAGACGGTGTCTTTCGCCTTGGTTGGTGCATTGTTGCTGTCTCTGACCTACGTACCGGCAGTTTCCGCATTGACCTTGAGTCGCAAGTTGCATCTCCACCATAATTTGGCGGATCGGATCATTTTGGCCATCCAGCGCATTTACATCCCGGTTTTGATGTGGGCTTTACGCTGGCGCAAAACGGTAATCGGCCTCAGTCTGGGTTTGTTGGTGCTCTCCTTGCTGTTGTTTTCCCGAATGGGTGGCGAGTTCATTCCTACTTTGGATGAAGGCGACATGATGATGCACGGCTTTTTGCGCCCGGGAACCTCTTTGGATCAAACCTTGGAAAGCCACCGCCTGGCCCAAAACATCATCCTGAAAAACTTTCCGGATGAAGTGGAACAAGTGATTTCCAAAATTGGTAGCGCCGAAATCCCTACCGACCCTATGGCCATCGAAACTGCCGACAACATCATCCTGCTCAAACCCATTGAGGAATGGACCAAAGCAGAAACCAAAGATGAGTTGGTTAGCCAAATCGAAGAAAAAGTA
>JAAFHQ010000567.1 GCA_013298445.1 Chitinophagales bacterium
ACATCGCTCCTTCTGAAAAAATACAGCAATTACGGGAAGAGTTGATTTATCACCACAAGAATGACATTTTTGACAAGTGTTTTACGATGGGACAAATTGTGGTGAGCAATATCAATTTGTTGACGATGAAATACCATCGGTAAGAGGTGGTCGCTGTGGGAAGTCGAAGCGGCACCTTGGCTTCCCTCGGTGACGGACAAAAAAAAGGCCTCCCCCGAATGCGGAAAGAGGCTATCCCAAAAACCGATTATACGTTACTGTGGTGTTGTTGGTGCTCAGAATCAGACCCCATAAAACCCCGATGAAATCGTCAAACCCTGGTCAATTCTTCGTACTGAGGTAAAATTAATCAAAGTTTTTGTTATATAAAAAAAATATTTCTTTTTCGTCTAAAGTGGCACTATGATTTACGGATCGGAGGTTTTACCAAGGTTAACGGCAATAGAGGAGCAAAGATACGCCCGACATCTGGCCCTACCTGATTTTGATGTGCTTGCCCAACAAAAACTGAAGGCAGCAAAAGTCCTGGTAGTGGGTGCTGGTGGACTGGGCTCCCCTCTCCTACTCTATCTGGCTGCTGCGGGGGTGGGTAAGATTGGTATTGTGGATTTTGACACCATTGATCTCAGTAATTTGCAACGCCAGATTCTTTATACACCCGAAGATTTAGGAAAATCAAAAGCCCATACGGCGGCACAACGCATTCAGGCCTTAAATCCTCATGTTGAAGTTCAGGTTTACGACAAGGCATTAAATGCGGACAATGCCTTGGATATCATCGCCGAATACGACCTGGTAGCAGATGGAACCGACAATTTCCCTACCCGTTACCTGGTCAACGACGCTTGTGTACTGACCGGAAAAATCAACGTATACGCCTCCATTTTTCGCTACGAAGGGCAAGTTTCGGTTTTTAACTTCCCCTTTCCGGACGGAAAACGGGGACTCAATTACCGCAATCTTTACCCCGAGCCACCACCACCTGGCACGATACCTTCCTGTGCAGAAGGGGGAGTTCTGGGTGTTCTGCCCGGTATCATTGGAAGCATCCAAGCCAATGAGGTCATCAAAATAATTACAGGTATCGGTGAACCATTGGTAGGAAAATTGTTCCTTTTTGATGCAGCCAGTATGAGTACCCGCAGCATCAAATTGATCCCCCAGGAGCCTTACCCGATCACTACCCTACGCGAAACGAGCTATTACTGTACACCATCTCAACTGGAGGTTCCGACCATTGGGATGGAAGAGTTGGAAAATTGGCGCGCTCAGGGGCGCAGTTTCCAGCTCATCGATGTACGTCAGCCTGAAGAGTACGCCCGTTATAACCTGGGCGGAGTGTTAATCCCCCTGGGTGAATTGATGGAGAATCTGGATAAAATTGACCGACAACACCCGGTTGTCATCCATTGCCAGAGTGGAGTACGTAGCAAGGAAGCCATCCTATTGCTCCAACGGCAAATGGGTTGGCAACACCTGTACAATTTAATGATGAACTGATCTACCCTAAGAAATAACACATCACGACATTAGCAGATTAGCCTATTAGCACACTATCTTTAGCCCAACAAAACCAACTTATGATCAATATCCTCGACCTTCAATTTTTGGGCGCTTCGGAAGCAATCGCTGCTTTTTTGATTGAAACCGATAGTGGTCCAATTTTGATCGAAACTGGTCCCTATTCCACCTTTCCAGCCTTGGAAGCAGGTTTGGCTCAACATGGCTATACTCCTGCTGATATCAAACACGTTTTTATCACCCACATCCATTTTGACCACGCTGGAGCCGCCTGGGCTTTTGCTCAACATGGTGCAACCATCTACCTGCACCCCTTCGGCGAAAAGCACATGAACAATCCTGAGAAATTGGTCAATTCCGCCCGTCGCATCTATTTGGATCAAATGGATGTGATGTGGGGAGAGATGAAACCAATCCCACAGGCTCAATTGCGTGTAGTGGCACATGGTGAAACCATCTATTTGGATGGGATAAACCTCAGAGCCTGGCATACCCCTGGGCATGCAGTGCACCACTTGGTTTGGCAAATCGGAGACAAAGTTTTCACTGGCGACGTAGCCGGAGTTAAAATTGGAACAGGGCTTGTGGTTCCACCCTGCCCCCCACCAGACATCAACGTAGAAGATTGGTTGCAGTCCATTCGTTTGTTGTCCAGCTTAAAACCAGCCGAATTGTACCTTACTCATTTTGGATTGGTCAAAGCGGATATCCCCAATCATTTGCTGGATTTGGAGCGGCATTTATTGGATTGGGCCAATTGGATCAAGCCTTATTTTGAAGATCAAACTCCTGCGGAAACGATCATTCCAATATTTGAGCAATACGTTCAACAACAGCTAGTAGATGGCGGCGCTACTCCAACAGATTTAGAGAAATATGCAGCGGCCAATCCCGCGCACATGAGTGTGGCAGGTTTGTTGAGGTATTGGGCCAAGAAGACGGAGCAGTAACTCCCTGAACGTTTTTGTATTCTGGAAGCGGAGGGCATGAATTGCCACGTGCTTTAGCGCGTGGATTGGAATTACACCTTAAAATGGGCTTTAGCCCTTACCATAATTTTCAAGCTAGGGCTAAAGCCCAAATCCGGGGGTAATCCAATGCCCCCAGGCTGAAAGCCTGGGGCAATTCATATCCTCCGAGCAAAACCTTTATTGACCTCACGCCGAACCATCAAATCCCCAAAATCAAATCTGCCGCCTTTTCGGCAATCATGATGACCGGGGCGTTCGTATTCCCCGATACAATGGTCGGCATGATTGATGCATCCACGACTCGTAAGCCTTCAATCCCATGCACCCGTAATTCTTCATCCACCACTGCCATTTCGTCGGAGCCCATTTTACAGGTTCCGACGGGGTGGTAAACAGTTTCTACCCGACGCCTGATGTGTTCGATGATGGCCTCTTCTGAAGCGCCTTTGGCAGGAGGGGTAACACTTGACTTGGTAACTGCCTGCAAAGGAGCCTGATCCATTAATTCCAAAGCCAATTTGATTCCTTCCACCAATATCTTCAGGTCCTGCTCTTCACTCAGAAAATTGGGCTGGATCAGCGGTGCTGCATTGGGATCAGCGGAGCGCAAACCCAAATAACCGCGACTTTTTGGTTTAAGAAGTGTGGGCAGAATGCTGAAGCCGTCTACCGTTGGCAAAGTTTTCCAATTGTGTAAATCGGTATTGTAATCGGCCTGGATGGGCGCAAAATGCAATTGCAAATCTGGCCGGTCGTTGTTTTTAAAAATCTTCGTAAAAGCAACCGCCTCCAAGGGGCCAATGGTCATCGGGCCGGATTTTGAAATGGCGAACTGCAACAAATACTGCAACTGGCTTAGCGGTTTCAGTGCATGGTTGAGTCCTTTCGTATGCGTAATGGCCGAAGCATTGACAAACATATGGTCCTGCAGGTTTTGACCTACTCCCGGCAAAGCTTTTTTGAGGTCAATTCCCCATTTTTTTAGTTCCCCCTCAGGCCCAATTCCTGAAAGCAGCAACAATTGCGGACTTTGAAAAGCGCCTGCACACAAAATTACTTCCCGACTTGCTTTGGCAGTTTGAAGGGTTTTCCCAGCTTGCAAAAACTCAACACCTACGGCCCGGTCTTTTTCGATCAGCAATCGCTGGGTTTGCGCCTGGGTAATTACCTGCAAGTTGGGCCGCGACAAGGCCGGTTTTAAAAAAGCTGTCGCCGTACTGTGTCTTTTTTGGTCTTTGATGCTGAACTGAAAATAGCCGGCCCCTTCTTGTTCCGCACCATTCACATCGTGATTTTCCGGGATTCCCAAAGCTTTACAGGAAGCTACAAATGCTTCAGCCGCTGCGGAACGGTATTTTTGGTTGTACGTTATATTGAGTAAGCCTCCTTGGCCGTGGTAATTTGAGTCCAATTGTGCCAACTGCTCATTGTGTTCAGAACGTTTGAAGTAGGGTAAAACCTGATCAAAAGCCCAGGATGGGTTGCCCAATTTGGCCCAATCGTTGTAGTCTTCGTGGTTTCCCCGAATGTAGGCCATTGCATTGGTCGAGCTACAGCCCCCCAGGGTTTTGCCCCTGGGCAAATATACACGGCGGTCGTATAGCTGCGCCTGAGGTTCCGTTTCAAACCCCCAATCCACTTCTGAGCGATGTAGTTTGGCGTAACCTGCCGGGATGTGGATTTCCAGTTTGCGATCCGGTCCACCAGCTTCCAGCAATAGGACCTTATTCTCGGGATTTGAAGAAAGGCGATTGGCCAATACACAGCCAGCCGAGCCCGCGCCAATGATGATGTAGTCGTAAGTCATGCGATCAAGTGTTAAAGTAAAACAAGGGCTATGCCAAAAGTTCATCAACCAGTTTGCGCACTCCAGTGCTTGCATTTTCAGCAATTATTTTCACTTCAGGATACAATTGGGTGGCCAAACTAGGCTTGGGGTCAACATAATAAATCGGTGCATGACTCGGTGCATAATCCACCAAACCCGCCGCCGGATAGACCTGCATGGAAGTACCAATGATGATCAGGTAGTCACATTCACCAACCAGCCGAGCACCTTCGGTGATTTTGGGCACCATCTCGCCAAACCAGACGATATGTGGCCGCAGTTGTTTC
>JAAFHQ010000057.1 GCA_013298445.1 Chitinophagales bacterium
ATTGCCAATGTTGCAGCTCAGTTTCAAAGTTCCTACCGCCAGTATTTAGGCGGTTTGGGGCTACGGTATTACATCAACCCCAAACGCAATGAAGAATTCTCCATTCAATTGGGTGGAACAATGCGTTTTGATGCCCTTACTAATGATTCGGCTATCTATCCAGCAGCTGAAGCGAGGTACAAAAAACTTCGCGTTGGGTTTAGCTACGACGTCAATTTGTCCAAATTCAATTCGCTCACAGAAAAAGGTGGAGTCGGTGGCCCCGAATTGTTTATCCACTACATTTTTAAATCTTACAAACCAGTAAGTTTTAAACCCAATTGCCCTTTGATCTAAACACAGTGGAGCAAATCCATTGGATTCCTAAAGGGTATTGTAACTCCAATCAGCCAAAGTAATTTACCATGAGAAAAACATTGCTTATACTGGCCTTATTTATAGCGCTGTTTCAACAGGGCTATGGCCAATCTTTAAAACAAATTTTGAAGATTGCTGACAGTACATACACAAAAAAAGATTTTTATACTGCCCTAACCGCGTATCGCGATGCACTAAAACTGGATACCACTCGTATGGATATCCAATACAAAATTGGGGAATCTGCCCGGCAGTTTAATTCTTATGCATCTGCGGCAAGGGCTTATTTAAAGGTATTGGGCAGCAAAGAAAAAGCTCAGTACCCAGATGCGCGCCTACGCTTGGGAGAATGTTTGCACAAATTGGCTGATTACCGCAACGCAAAATCGGCATATCTTCAATTTATCCAGGAAAGTCAAGGCGTACAAGGAATTACTCCAGAATTGCTTCAATTGGCCAAGAAGGGGGCCGAGGATTGTGATTTTGCCCTGAAAAGTATCCAAAATGAAGCAAGTGCACAACGCAATGCCAACTATTATCCAGAACCAGTCAATATGGGGCCAGAAATCAATGGGCCTTACACCGACTATGGAGCCTCTTTCCATGGAGACACGTTATACCATACTTCCTATGAATTCCCAGATCCAAAAAATAAAGCTGGTCGGCTCAATAAAGTAGTCAGGACTTATTCGGGTAAAGCCAAAGACCTACCTCTTTCATTTAATGCTGCTGATCAACACACCGCTTATTCCGTGTTTACACCCGACAATAAAGGGGTTTATTACTGCAATTGTGTGGCTAAAAATGCGGCAGATCTGCGCTGCGATATTTTTTACCGCTCTTTGAATGCGCCGGGTGCAGCTCCCTTAAAATTAGGCATCAACCTGCCTGATTATACTAGTACTTCACCTGCTATTGGCAAAAATACCAGAGGTGAAACGGTGCTGTATTTTGCCTCCGATCGCCCAGGAGGTAAAGGAAAACTCGACATCTGGATGGGGGCTATCCAAGCCGATGGCAATGTATCTACAGCTGCTCCAGTTGCAGAGCTCAATACCATCGAAAATGACATCAGCCCCTTTTACCAGGAAATCCCCGGAAAAGCACAGCTGTTGTTTTTTGCCACGGATGGACGGAAAACCTTCGGAGGCATTGATATTTATGGTACCCGTTTGAATCAGACTAAACGCTGGATTGAGCCTTACAACTTGGGCGTCAATATCAACTCTTCCTACGATGATTTTGGTTATATCCGCGACCCAAAAGGAGATACCCTGGTTTTTAGCTCAAATCGTGTCGGATCGATCCGTTTATTCGCTGAAAATGCCAAAAAAGAGGATAAGCAGGAAGTAGAAGTTTGTTGTCATGACCTATACAAAGCAGGGATTTACAAATTAGTCAATCTGGAGGTCAATACCTTCAAGTTGCGAGATTCACTAGCTTTAAATGGCACTACAGTTAAAATTTTTGAGGAAGCACCTGACGGTACACGCAAGGAGTTATTGGCTAAAACAGAAGCCGATACCAACCACTATTCAACGCTGATTGAGCGCTACAAGAAATACTACATTCAGGCCCAGAAACAAGGCTTTATTGCTGAAGATTCTCTGGTATTGGCCAATTTGGGGGAAGAGGAATCTACCATGGTTGTCAATTTGTACTTGCCCAATTTACGGTTGGACGTATTTACGCTGCTTGGACCTCTAAATGAGCAAGATCCCAGTAGAAACCCACCGCTTAACGATTGTGAAGTGAGTTTTTATGAAGTGGGGATTGATGGCAAAAGAACCCTGCTGGAAACCAAAAACGATCCCAATGGAAATGAATACAATTATGCTGTCAACCTTGGCAAAACTTACTTTGTAAAAGCAACCAAGCCTGGTCACAGTACTGATACGCTGGAAGTTGCTATTAATGAAGCCACGGTGAAAGAATACGGCTATGACGTGTCAGTTGACTTATATCTAGAGCCCGTTAGATTGGCCATTAATTTGTTTTTTGACAATGCCAAGCCTGGGCCTGGAAACCTGGTCACTACCACTGAAAATTATGGAAACCTGTACAACAATTACATCAAACGTGAGCCTGAATTTTCAGGTTTTGCAGGACAAGTAATGCGTTCATTTTTCCAAAACACAGTGAAACTAGGATACGATAGCCTTGAACGACGGATTCCAGGAATGATTAGGGAACTTGAAAGTGGATCCTACATCAAGATATACATGGCGGGTTTTGCCAGTCCACTTGGTAATGCTGACTACAATAAAAGACTTGGAGAGCGAAGGATGGTTTCAGTGATCAACCATTTAAAGTTGGCTAAAAATGGGATCATGGAAAAATACATCAAATCGGGTCAACTTTCCTTCAATCTTGAAGCAGTTGGTGAAGATCCCAATAAGCCAGACATTCCCACTGCTTTGTCAAATGTCAAAGGGGAAATTTTTGGCATCCAGCCTTCATTGGACCGCAAGGTGCAAATTTTCCGAATTGACGTCAGTACAAAACCATTCAAGTAATCCTCACGCCCAATGAAATACCTTATGAACAGCTACAACACATTCCATCATTTCTGTGCACAGCAGCTCAACTTGTGGCGTCTGATTCTGGTGCTGCTTGCTGCACCAAGTTTTAGTTACGCCACGCACATTGTTGGGGGAGAGGTAGGTTATCGTTGTTTAGGCAACAATAACTATGAAATTATCGTACGCGTTTATCGAGACTGTGCTCCCAAGACCGAGCCTTTCGACCCTGTAGCCTCGGTAGGGATTTTTGACCGCAGTGGCTTATTGCTCCAGGATGTACGTATTAATGCTACCTCGGCAACTCCGCTGGATAATAATCTCGACGCTTGTATTCAAGCCACGACCAAAGTCTGTGTAGAGACCATGACTTATAAGGCCATGGTGAACCTACCGTTCCGAACCGGCGGGTATCAAATCGTATATCAACGTTGTTGCCGCAACGCAACCATTAAGAACATCGTAGACCCCCTGGGAACCGGGGCGACCTATGATGTTTGGCTAACCGAGCCAGCCATGCGTCGTTGCAACAATAGCGCAACTTTCCGTCGTTGGCCAGATATTTACATTTGTAACAATCGGCCACTGGATTTTGACCACTCGGCAATTGATGTGGATGGAGATTCTTTGGTATACCGCCTTTGTACCCCCTTGCAAGGTGCGACCTTTGCTAACCCAAGACCACAGCCACCTAATTTTCCACCTTATGATACGCTGATTTGGGTGAAACCGCTGTATAATCTTTACAATATGCTAGGGGCGGCGGGTGAACCCTTGCGCATCAACTCCGCTTCTGGACTGTTGACTGCCCGACCCGGTATTCTGGGGCAATTTGTAGTGGGGATTTGTGTGGACGAATACGACCCAAAGACGAAACAACTCATTTCTTCTACTCGTCGCGATTTTCAGTACAACGTTCAGAATTGTGAAGGGGTAACTGCTGCATTTTTTGCACCTGAAAGCCAATGTGATTCCCTGAAAGTGCGCTTCCGCAACGAAAGTGTAGGTGCCAGCAATTACCTCTGGCTATTTGATGCACCTCGGACAACGCTGACCTCGACTGAAGTAAACCCGATTTACACTTTCCCAGCATACAACACCTATAAAGTAAGTTTGATTGCAGAGCCGAATACTGCTTGTGCGGACACCTTTTCACGGCAGGTGAAACTATTCAAATCGGGCATCAAAGCCAATTTTAAGGCAGAAGTATTGCCATGTGCTGCCGAATCCGTAGTTCGACTACAAGATTTGTCTACCGATTCAAGTGCTGTCATTGTCAAACGAATCTGGAAAGTTACCTTTGGAACTGCTGGACAAATTACCGCTACTGGCGCAGATACTTTGGTGCGTTTGCCTGCAAACGTTTCGGGTACCATTACACTTACTGTTGTCAACGCGAATGGTTGTGAAAAAACGATAACACAGCCCTTTTCAACTACGGGTGGCCAAAATCCTACCGATGGAATTTTGGATACCATCCAAGCTTGTGTAGGTACCACCATCCCGCTCAATCCAAATGGTACCGCTACAACTGCATATTCTTATCGTTGGGAGCCAGCCGGCCTGGTGGATGACCCCAATGCGGTGAACCCCAAATATACGGTGAGGCAAAATGGCGTTGTCAGTTTGACCATTACAGTCAATGCTGTTCAAACCTGTACTTTCACCAAAACCATCACCATTATTGCAAGCCCTCGACCTGTAGCAGATTTTAGCGCAGACGGAGGGATTGGCAATGACCCAATTGTGGTGAGTAGTTGTGATGGTCGGACGCTGAAGTTGACCAATAAATCAAGCAATGCGGATTCGGTCAAATGGATCATCGGGGATATCAACAACCCTCTTTTGGTGTCAAAAGAAAACAATCCAGCGCTGACTTTAAAGGATACCGGAACCTATACCCTGACCTTGATCGCTTATGGGGATTGCAACGATACGTTGCGAAAAACCATCCGTTTGGTCAAATTGGAAACTGATGTCAATTTCAGCTTCAACTACACCAGTTGTATTCTGAACGGGTCCACCATTAAATTGGTAGATGTATCTAATAATCCTGGCGTTCAAATTGCCAGCCGGACCTGGAAATTGTCTGATGGCCGTACCTCTACGGAAGATTCTCCGAGTTTTAGTTTTACGGATACGGGTCGGATTACCATCACTTTGGTGATTCGAACTGCCCAAGGGTGTCTGGATTCTGCTTCGCAAAGCATTGTTAAAGCACCAATTTCCGGGGTGGATTTTCCAGATACCATCGTCGTATGTAGAGGAATGCCGCTGCAAATCCCCGGCAATAACAACCCCAACCTGGTGTACATGTGGTTGCCCGATACTGGACTGGATGATCCAACCGTTGGCAATCCCATTTTTTCACCACAGCAAAGCACGCTATACACGGTCAATATTTCCGTGCCTGGTATCCCTGCTTGCCAGACCAATGATACGATGATGACCGTGGTGCCAGGTAATATGGGCATCACAGTACTTGGCGCAGGCGCAGATGGCACGCCCGTTTGTACGCCTCAAACCACACTGACTGCTTCGACTAACCGCCCGGCTACCTTCCGCTGGTTGGATGCCAATGGCAATGAATTGGGCAAAGGGGCTACGTTTACAGCTACCGTGGCAACTCAGCGCAATTTGGCCGTAGAAGCCACGGATGAAAATGGTTGCAAAGAAAAACTGGAAATAAGCCTGCTTGGGCAACCCATCGTTTTTGCTGCACCTGATTCAGTAATTCTGTGTACCAACGAATCACTACGCATCAATACCACTCAAGGCCCGGGTCAAATTCTTACCTACAGTTGGACCCCACTTGCTGCTTTTGAATCAGGCGCATTGACTGCTAATCCTGTTTTGGCAGTAACACCAGGCATTAAGGAGGTTTTTGTGCAGGTACGCAATGCCTCTGGCTGTACATTGACCGATTCGGTACAGGTGATCATCATCGATGCCAACCACAACCTGAATTTCACTCCTGAAATTCAATGCGACGGCAATACCGTAGTTTTCCGCAATACCAGCACCAATGCCTTTGGGTATCTGTGGAACTTTGGAGATGGGACGACTTCTACCGAAGAAAACCCCAGCCATAAATACGCAACAGCCGGGGATTACACCGTAACGCTTACCTTAAGCTATAATGTAACCTGCCGTAAAACGGTGAGCAAAACAATCAATATCACCACCGGGACGTCCATCGGGCTTAAAGTGCCCAATAACTTGACCACCTGTGGAGAAACTGTGACGCTTACTGCCGAAGGGAACCCTGGAACGAGCTTCAAATGGACAACCAAACAGGGCCAATTGTTGAGCTCTAACGCATCCGTAAGTGTTAACCCGCCACCGGGAACTACGGTGTATTATGTTACTGCGACCAAAGCACCAGGTTGTACCGAAACCGACAGTGTGAGTGTTACCGATAATGGTGTAGATGTTACCCTCATTACACCATCTGGAAGCAACCGAATCGATCAATGTGATGCTGAAAGTGTACCGGTAGAAGTGCGCAACAACGCGCCAGGCCAGCAATTGACGTATAGTTGGACACCTGTTTTCAATGTTGTATCTGGTCGAAATACGGCAACTCCGGTGTTGCGTCCAACTAATATTGGTGTCAATGTTATCACGGGTATTGTCCGCAATCAATTTGAGTGTGAAGATACCCTGACTGTGACCATTAACCTGGGCGCGCTAGATTCGGGTTTACCTGATACCGTTAAAGTTTGCCCCGGAGTAGCTACCCCACTGGCGCCCAATGCCAGCTCAGAGTTTACCTATCAATGGTCTCCAGGAACAGGTTTGTCGGCTACCAATGTGCGGAACCCAAGTTTTACAGGGACAGCTCCTGTAACCTATCTGGTAACGGTGACCAAAAACAGCGGCGGGATTTCTTGCCAGGTCATAGATACCGTAGTTGTTACCATTGGTTTGAAGCCTGAGCTAAAGGTTTCTACAATGGACACTACTGCTTGTTTTAATGTAACCTTAATCTTGACTGCTACTGGTGCAAGCGGATACACATGGTTGCTAGAGGGTACCCCTATAACGCCACCATTCCAAACCGATGGAGGGCTCGCAGTAACGGCAACTCAAGGCACTGATATCCGTTATACTGTAATTGGCCGAAATGAATTAGGTTGTACCGATACCATTTCGGGCATCCGGGCTCGTTTTGTCGACTTTGATCCTGGTCAATTCAGCTCCCCGTTGAGCATCTGCAAAGGGGATACCATCGAATTACACCCGACAGGTAACCCCGCATTCAAATACCAATGGTCGCCAAGTGCAGGATTGGATTTAACCAAGCCCTACAATCCGGTGGCAATCCTGAGCCAAACTACCCGGTTTGAGGTCACCATCACCGACCCGGTCACAGGATGTTTCAAGGAAAGGGCGATTGTGGTGAATGTCAATTCAATTGAAGGCTTCAAGGCGAGCAACGATACGAGTATTTGTACTGCTACTGGTGGCTTAACTCTACGTGCAGATGCAAATGGCAACAATGTTACCTTCCGTTGGTTGAATGCTGCTGGCACTCAAATTGGCACGGGTAAAACCATAAGTGTCAATCCAGCTGTGGGGACAAACCTTTATATTGTAGAGGCAAACAATGGCACTTGCACCCAAAAGGATACGGTAAAAGTGACCCTGGCTGATTTCAAACCAGGTGATCTTACTTCTCCTCAATCGGCCTGTGCCGGACAACCTTTGGCACTGAATCCGAATGGCAATCCTGCGTATACCTATACCTGGTCGCCTACCACCGGGCTGAATTTGACCAATCCACACAATCCAGTTGCTACACTGAATGCCTCGGTTACTTACACTGTTACGGTGACTGACCCAGCGAGCGGCTGTAGGCTGGAAAAAGAAATTCGGGTCAATGTAATCAACCTGAGTGACTTCGCAATTGTACCAGCGGATACTACCGTATGTCAACCCGGCGGCGTCAACCTGCGGGTGACTGGTGCAGTAGGCGCAAACGTCCGTTGGCTCGACGCAAATGGGGCTCAAATTGGTACAGGGCGTAGCATTTCGCCAAGTCCAAATGTAGGCTTGAACCTGTACATCGCCGAGGCCAGTGTGGGTTCTTGTACTGCTCGCGACACCAGCCGGGTGACCCGCGTGGATTTCCAACCCGGAGATTTGAGCTCCCCACAAGCAGCTTGTGCAGGCAGCCCACTACCACTGAATCCGAAAGGTAACCCAGCTTATACTTATGCATGGTCGCCAACAATAGGTTTGGATTTGAGCAATCCACACAATCCAATTGCCACGTTGATCGCCTCAGTCACCTACACAGTAACGGTAACTGACCCCGCAACGGGTTGTAGCATCGAGAAAGAAATCCGGGTCAATGTAACCGACCTCGGAGATCTGGATGCCATTCCATCTGAAACGATTCTTTGCCGGCCAGACTTTGTATTCCTTACCGCAAGGGGCGCACAAGGAGCTACTATCCGTTGGTTGGATGCCAACGGGCAAGTTATTTTCAATGGCAGAAACCTTTCGGTTACTCCTGCTGTTGGGCTTAATTTGTATATTGTAGAAGCAACTTTGGGCTCTTGTGTCAAAAGAGATACGGCAAGGGTGCGCCTCAGCGACTTTAAGCCAGGGGATTTGAAATCGCCGCAAAATATTTGTGTAGGCAGTTCAGTAGAGTTGAATCCGAACGGCAATCCTGCATATACTTATGTTTGGACGCCAACCAGGGGCCTTGATTTGAGCAAACCTCACAACCCAATTGCAGCGCCCACTACTACAACCACTTATACGGTAACCGTGACTGATCCTGTGAGCAGGTGTTCTGTTACCAAAAATATAGTGGTCAATGTTACTCAGCCGATTACGGTGATTGCATTGCCAGATACCTCCCTGTGTGAACCCGGACGTTTGACTTTGCGTGCGACCACCTCACGGCCAACCCCAATTACCTGGTTTAGTGATGCCGCCTTGAAAAACCAGATCGGTACAGGGAACCGCATCAGCGTCAATGTAGCAGCTGGCAAAACGGTCTTTTTTGCTGTGGCTACCGATACCAATGATGTGTGTATCCGTGCACAAATCGACTCCGCCAGAAATGGAGGAGGAGGCCCAGGAACAGGCGGTGGCCCAACAATCGGCAAAGGAGGACCATTTGAAGGTGCACCTTTGGATTCGGCAGTAGTCGATGTAGTTGACATCACCAAAGGTGCTCCACCAAGTATGATTACAACTTGTGCTGGTCGACCTACTCCGATCAACCCAAATGGCAAACCAAATCTGGTTTATCGTTGGTCTCCTTCAACGGGATTGAGTGATTCTACTTCGGCTACACCAACTACCATTGTTACCGTGCCAACTACCTACACAGTCACTATTTCTGATCAGTTTGGAGCATGTAGCATCGTACGGCAGGTGGTAGTGATGGCTGCGGAACCCATCAATGCGAATGCTGGCAAGGATACGACATTGTGTTCTTTGAATCCGTTTAACCTGGTCGCAAGTGGCAATGGGGCTGCTATCTTTGAATGGTCTAACAACCGCAACTTTAGCCCGGTTCTGGGACAAGGCGCGCAGTTCTCCATTACACCGGATACGATTGCGAAAACCTACTACGTACGCATCACCAATGCAGCGGGTTGTGTGGAGATCGATTCTGTAACGGTCATCGCCCGCCCGGTGAGAGCCAGCCTGCCAGCTACGGTTAGTGCCTGTGAAAATGGTGATGAGGTGACACTCATTGTGACCAATAACGATCGGCGCCAGAATTTGACCTATCTCTGGTCGCCCGCCAATTTGTTCATCACGAACGTACGCACCGGGCCTTCGGCAACGATTACCGCTCAGAATGGGGCTCAGCCGCAAGTCTTACTGACCAACCAGTATGGATGTACAGCCACCTTACGTACTACGGTGAACATAGTAGATTTGGCCAACAAAGTACGCGTAACGGCCAATCCGACAACCATTGAAAATGGAGAGTCGACCACTATTCGGGTGGAAAATTGCCCAGATTGTACCTACTCCTGGAGCCCTGCTACTGGATTGAACACAACTACGGGCAGTACCGTAATTGCATCTCCTACAGATACCACCGAGTATACCGTAAAAGTGACCAGCAATGGTTGTATGGCTGAACTCAAAATCACCATCAATGTTTCGGGTCCATACTGCGTAGAGCCTTACATTTTTGTACCCACCGCCTTTACACCTAACGGCGACGGCGTGAACGACGTGCTGTATGTACGTGGCCGCGGTATTGATAGAATGACTTTCATCATTTACAATCGCTGGGGGCAAAAAATGTTTGAAACCAGTGACCCCAAAGTGGGTTGGGATGGTACGTTCCGGGGCAAGAAATTGCCTGCTGATGTATATGGATTTTATTTACTTGCCAATTGTATTGATGGTACAACGTACCGCAAACAAGGCAACGTGACTTTGATACGTTAACCCGTTTCGGGTCACGATGGCCTCGACATCATGATCTAATCACCCCCCTGGCTGGAGTAATCCGGTCAGGGGGTTTCTTTTTAGGGTATAATGCTCTATTTTTGTGCTTCATCAGTATCTGTAATTATGAAGCATTTGTTTTTTTTCTTCCTCTTCAGTGTTGGATTGTACACCCTGAATGCCCAGTGTGATTTTGCCATCAATGAAGTAGATGACTTCGACAGCACCCATAGTGTGGTCACCAAAGCCATCAATATCGGCTACATGATTCCCAGTAATTTTCAAACGGCGGATGGATACAAAATGATCGAAGAGGCGAAAGCCATGTTTACTTTTTCCCAAAACGACACCCTGAATGCTTTTTTCCTGGTCTTGGGGCTTGCCGAGAGAGAGTTTTTGACCATAGAAGAAGGCTTTAGCGTGATCCTGAAAGTGGAATCGCTAAAAGATACTGTGGATCTGGGCAAAGATGTACCCAAAGTTGACCCTGCTGATGATACCAAGGGTTCCGACCTGATTGGCCTCTATACCGTACCCGACCGGGGTAATTTTGACAAGAACACCAACATGCGGCTTTACACGCTCACTTGCCTGGTTCCCTTGGATCACGTCTTTACTTTATCCTATGCCGGGATTGAAAAAATTCGCATCAATTATAAAAACAGTCGCCACACCATTACGCTGAATAAAGACCAACAAGCGGCTATCAAAAAAGCGGTGCAGTGTGTGGCGGAGGCAATGAAGTTGTTTCCAATCAAACCTTAAACCTTAAAGTGACGATTGTCACCGTCTGCAAGCAAGCTTGATTTTATTTTTGCAAAAAAACAAAGCATGGAATCCCTGAAATTTAAAACCAATATCAATTGTGGTGGCTGTGTAAAGGCGGTTACTGGATTTATTAATGAGGTTCCGGGCATCAGCAATTGGGCTGTTGATACGCAAAACCCTGACAAAATCCTCAGTGTAGAAGGAGAGGGAGTGGATGCGGAATTGGTACTGGAAGCGGTGAAAGATGCGGGGTTTGAGATAGTGGAATTGGTGGAGTGTGAATAATCGATTGGCTATAAAATTGATCTTGCTTATCTTCGTTAATACTACAAGCAAATCAATACTTTATGGCCGAGTTCTCCTATTCCCGCCGGACTTTCCTCCAACTCCCAACTGAGGGGCCGCTGGTGGAAACGCCCTACATCGAACCAGAAATACCCACTGCCCCACCCGCTTTTACCCTTCAAGGAGGCCTAAGTCCTTATACAGGCATTTGGGGCCGGGAGCAAGCCGCCCATTTGCTGCGGCGTGCTACCTTTGGCTGCAGCCAGGTACAAATTGATCAACTTTATTATTTGGGTGGTGCCCAAAAAGCTGTGGATTATGTTTTAACCATCCCCAAAGCCGAGCCAGCTCCTCCCGTCAACAATTACAACAACGAAGAATTTACCGACCCGGATGTCCCTTTAGGCAAAACCTGGGTTAACGCTCGTCGCAACAACGATGGAGAATTTTTCCGCATCACCTCCTGGCGCAGTTGGTGGATGGAACGGATGGTTACTTCTGAAGCCAATATCCTGGAAAAGCTCATCCTTTTTTGGCACAATCATTTTGCCACCCGCACCGATATTTCCTTTAGTGGCCAGGCTTGTTACAAACATTACATGACCCTGCGCAAACATGCTCTGGGTGATTTTAAGCAACTGGTCTATGATGTAACGGTGGACCCACACATGCTTTTTTTTCTCAACGGCCTGTACAACGGAGTCAATGCGCCAGATGAGAATTATGCCCGCGAATTGCAGGAACTCTTCACCATCGGAAAGGACAATCCCGATCACTACACCGAGGCGGATGTAGTAGCTGCCGCAAAAGTGTTGACCGGCTGGCGACTGGAATACGAAACCAACAAAGTTTTTCTGGACCTGGGAGCCCACGATCAATCGGATAAACAATTCTCGGCTTTTTACAACAATCGGGTGATCAAGGGAGGGCTGGATGCAGCACGTGAGGTTCGAGAACTAATCGATATGATCTTCCAAAAAGATGAGGTATCCCTCTACATCTGCCGGAAGTTGTACCGTTTCTTTGTGTATTATCAGATTGACGAGCAGGTCGAAAAAAACGTCATCCAACCCCTGGCTGAGATCCTGCGCCAGAACAAATACCAAATTTTACCCGTCATCTCCGCATTGTTGCGCAGTGAACATTTTTTTGATGCGGTGAACAAAGGTTGTTTCATCAAAACGCCCCTGGATTTGGTCATTGGCGTATTGCGCAATTTCAACGTCTACATCAAAGGCCCTACCCTGTACGACCAATACCAGATTCTGACCAGTTTGGGCTGGACTTGTAACGACTTACAAATGTTGCCCGGTGACCCGCCCAATGTGGCAGGATGGCCAGCTTTTCGGCAAGCCCCCAAGTATTATCGAGCCTGGATCAACAGCGATACTTTGCGCAACCGCAACATTTACTCCGACGTAATGACCTATTGGCGTTATGAAACGGATTCAGGGTATAAGGTTTTTATCGACCACATTGCTTTTGCCAATCAGTTTCCGCGTCCCGATGATCCAAATTTGCTGATTGACGGCATCTTACAAGTTTTGATGCCAATGCCTTTTTCCACAGCGAAAAAACAAGTGTTGAAGAGCATTTTGCTGTCGGGCCAAGCCCAGGATTATTACTGGACCGTGGCCTGGAAAAACTACACGGCCAATCCCCGGGATAAAGCTGCTCGTGATACGGTGTGGTATCGCCTGGCCGCCTTGCACAAGTACCTGATGGGCCAACCCGAATACCAGTTGATTTAATCCTTCTCCCAAAATCAATGCTTTATGGAACGCAGATCATTCCTCTATCATAGTTGTGCCGCTGCAGCAGGGGCTTCCTTTTCTTTAAAGGGCATGCCCTTAAATACGGCACCACAAAAATCTTTTCTAGAAGCACTGAGCTTCAATGGCAATCCCGAAAACCGGGTATTGGTCCTCATTGAATTGAATGGCGGCAACGACGGGATCAATACTTTTATCCCCCTGGACCAGTACGCCAATTTGAGCAAATTCCGGCGCAACTTGTTGATCCCCGAGCGCAATGTACTGCGCTTGCAAGGCACCCAAGCCAATGGCCTGCATCCTTCGATGGTTCCCTTTCAAAAAATGTACAATGACGGCCTGGTGTCTGTAGTACAAAATGTAGGGTATCCCGAGCAGGACTATTCCCATTTTCGCTCAGCGGATATTTGGATGTCTGCCTCCGATGCGGATGTGAACATTGAAAATGGCTGGGCTGGCCGCTACCTGGAGCAGCGCTACCCGGGCTTTCCCACGGGTTATCCGAGCGATGCCAATCCTGACCCGCTGGCCATTCAATTGGGCGCAGTGATGTCTCTGGCCTTGGTCGGCAGCCAATGGCCTATGGGCATGGCGATTACCGATCCAAAGGCGTATTATGAGTTTGTCAACAGTGTGGTAGAACCCGCACCTGATGGCCCTTTTGGTGACGAGCTGGAGTACATTCGACTGGTTACGCAACAGGCGCAGCAATATTTTAAATCCGTAAAAGGGGCA
>JAAFHQ010000568.1:0-1936 GCA_013298445.1 Chitinophagales bacterium
CATTTGCCCGCTGAACACTGCGCCATTAAAATAAATTCGGTAGACATACAATCCCGGCGGCAAGGAGGAGGCATCCCAATGCAGGGTATGTGCTCCAGTCTCCTGTTTTTCATGTAATAACCCTGCAACCAGTCGGCCGCTGGCATCCAGCACGTCGATTTGAACCAAGCCCTTTGTGGGAATTTGGTAGTGGATGGCAGTTTTTTGAGAGAAAGGGTTAGGAGCGTTGGAATGGGCGACCGACTCCCTGGTTGGTTTGCCAGATACCGACGACAAAACGTCCAAAACGCTGGTAGCCCAAGAAGTGCCAACCCGGATACCATCGAGTTTAATATTGCATCCAGTTATGCCTGTTTGGGCATAATTGTTGTTCAACACCACAGAAGCCTGCCCTGTATAATCGCCTCCGTCATTCGTACCCGCAGCGGGCGTTGCAGGTTCAGTCGCAGGTACGCCTTGCGTAAACACATACAAGCTGCTGGCATCATTGCTGGCGCCATTGACAATCGAATATTTCAGGACGACGAGATAGGTTTTCCCGCGCTCAAACGTATTGCTCGCGTATGAAATAGTATTTTCGATTTCCTTTTGTACCCCCAGGTTGAAAGTTGAATCCGACAATCGCCTAATATACAGGCTTGTGTTGAGGTTCGTTCCACCTGTATTGGGGTTGAATGAAATACAAAATCCTTCAGTCACGGTCGACGGCAAACTGTCTACTTGAACCATCAAAGACATATAAGCGGCCCCTGCGGTAATTGCGCTATCCAGATTTTTTATAACCACATCTCCATTGCCTGCATTGGCTATTTGGCAGGCGTTACCCTTGGCCGAACCGACATAATCCTTGTAAGTAAGCCCGGGAGCGATCACCTTTATATTGTAAGGAAAATCAATGCCAGATTTAAACCAATCATTATTGTTGTCAAGATTTCCTGTCGGTCCAAAGAGGAAATCTTCGGTGAATACCTTCTGAGAAAAGGCAGCGGCATACAGAGCGCATAGACAGGCGAAGACAAGGATCAATTTTTTCATATTGTTTGAATAATTTTTGGTTTCTATATGGAAGCGAAAGTAGAACAAACCAGCGATATTGCAAAGGAACCTAAGCCCGTTTTGCCTCGGGAGCTATCCCCGTAAATATGTTCTGGATAAAGATAAAAAATCATTCAAAAGCCCCAACTATGACCTTAAAATTCAACTGGTTGAGTGTTTGTAATAAAAAGGGGTTACGATGGCACTAATTGAAGTGCCCGCAGGTAGTGTCTATGTTCGACGGGAACCTACCTCAATGATTGGTATTTGTAAAAGCCTGGGGCATTTTAAAAAAAACTTTCCGGAACTTACCAATTTATGGCGCACAGCATACTTCAAAAAAAACAGCTATGAAAAAACTCCCTTGGCTATTCTGGGCTTTGTTTAGTGCATTGTGGGGCTATGCCCAGCCGTCCAAACCGCCCATGACCCTTGGTGCGCTGCGAGATAGTATCGAAAAAATAAGGCAAGCCGAACACATAGTGGGACTGATGGTGGGCATTACGACACGCGACTCGGTACTGTTTGCGGCCAATTTTGGCTACGCCGACCTCGAAAATCGGCGAAAGGTTGATTCTCAAACGCTTTTCAGAATGGGATCGAACACCAAAATGTTGGTGGCACTCGGTATTTTAAAGCTCCAAGCTGAAAATAAAATACACATTTACAATAAGTTGAGCCAAGTGTTGCCCGAGTTGAAGTTCAAAAACGACTGGGAAGACAAACATCCGCTCCGATTGGTGCATCTGCTCGAACACACCTCGGGCTTTGACGACATCAAACTGAACCGGATGTACTCCCTCAAAAAACGCGAAATCACGGGCAAAGCTGCCATGCTATACCACCAGCCTTCGATGATATGCCGCTGGCCACCTGGCGAACGCCACGCTTACAGCAACCC
>JAAFHQ010000568.1:1946-4575 GCA_013298445.1 Chitinophagales bacterium
TTACAGTAACCCCAATTACGCCATTTTAGGGTATATCATCGAGAAAATAACCAAAAAGCCTTACAATCAGTACCTTACTGAAGCCATTTTACAACCTTTGGGTATGAGGCAGACCAATTTCAATACGTTTAGTCGTCTTCCCAACGATGTGAAAGAGTATGTGTTTCGCAAGGGCAAAACCGAGTTGGTGCCCTCGGTTACGGTGGGGAGCGGAGCGACAGGAGCAATGTGGTCAAATACCGACGACATGCTCAAACTCTTGCGGATGTATCTACGCAACGGTCAGCCCATTGTCGACGACAAAACCATAGCCGAAATGGAAACGCCGCACAGTTGGTTGGGGGTAAAAGAAGGTTTGAGAAGTGGTTATGCCCTTGGCAACTACTATTCCCATTATTACAACAAATATGGTTTTCGGGGCCACGATGGCCTTTTGGGCACCTGTTATTCCAAATGTATGTATAACCGCGAATTGGGCCTTGGCTTTGTCATTGCGTCCAATAGCAACAATCCCAATACCAAAATAGAAGAACTGGTGGCTGCTTTTGTAGAGCAAAATGCCCCCCCTCAAAAACTACCAAACCAGCCCCTCGACCGCAAAGCCATTGAACCATACTTGGGCTTTTATCAGTTCGATAGTCCCCGCAACGAGATAGCCCGGCTAATGGACCTATTTATGAATGGCCTCAAAGTTTACGTGGAAAACGACACGCTGGTCTTTAAAACCTTGGAAGGCCAGAAAACCAAGCTGTTGCAAACAGCACCGATGGTATTCAGGCGCGAAGGTATGAATGCCTCTACCATTGCTTTTGCAAAAAATGCCGATGGCAAAAACGTGCTATCTATGGCAGGGGTGTATTTTGAGCAAAGCTCCTATGCTTGGGGGCTGTTTTGGCGCAGTTTGCTGGGCCTGATGCTGATTTTGGTGCTGGTTTCGGGGATTGCGGCGATGGGGTCCTTGTTTGGTGCAGTGCGCCGAAAATTGACATGGCGGGTGGTTTTTGTCAGATTTATGCCCATTGTCAGTACTGCTTTTTTTGGATACGCCTTTACAAAATTATTTGAAAAACAGCAGTTTAGTTATTTGATTTATCAATTCAACGACATCAACGCCGAAACGCTGTTGATTTTTGTAGCAACCACGTTTTTTGGCCTTGCGGGAGTGATTTGTGGCTATTTTGCATTCAACATGACCATGCAGGCCAATCATATTTGGGGCAAGTGGTTTTGGAGATTGACCTATGTTTCGATGGCTGTTTTGGCCATTGTGTTTTTCAAGTACGGTATTATAGGCATACGTACTTGGGCTATGTAGACAAGGGTAGAATTTCATCCAAATCCCCAAACCATGCCCCAAAAATTCAACAGCCTAATTCCTTGTAAAAGAGAAGCCCAGTTCCTATTTTGCAATGAACCAACCTACAACTTAAAATGACCATACCCGACCAAATCAACACCTACATCGCCAGCCAGCCTGAACCCAAACGAATTGACCTACAATCCTTGCACCAGCTTTGCATGCAAGTATCGCCAGAATGTAGAGTATGGTTCATCGATGGGAAAAACAGCGAAGGCAAAACCATAGCCAACCCCAGTATCGGCTATGGGTGTTATACCATCAAATATGCGGATGGAAGCAGCAGAGAATTTTATCAAATTGGGTTGAGTGCCAACACAAGCGGCATCTCGGTCTACATCATGGGCCTCAAAGACAAGACCTACCTGGCCAGCACCTACGGCGAAAGCCTCGGCAAGGCCAGCGTGACCGGGTATTGCATTAAGTTCAAAGCGCTAAAAGACATCAAGCTGGATGTACTTGAAGCGGCCATTCGGGATGGCTTTGAGGGGCAATCATGAGACGCTCCTGTGGGTTTGAATCATTCAGATTAAAAGAACTATTTTTACCTTCAAGTCATTTGAAAGTAGAATATGGAAGATGAAGCATCGCGAATAGAAGCGGAAGTACAAAAACGACTCTCCGCCGCCCTTGCCCAACAACAAGCAGCCTTGGCGGCTATGATGGAGCAGGCCATGAAAGATGCCTTGGGGGGAATCGACCAGGGAACAGCCGCCCTCGAAGAAGAGCGCAAACGACTCGAAGTCGAACTGGATGCCGCACAGGCACTCCGAACCAAGGCTGAGCGAGAAGGCGAAAAAATGGCCACTGAATCCTTTGAAAAGCATCGTCGGCAGTACGAGGAGGCCATTCGGACGGCCTTGCTCCGCGATCTGACCCGCCTACACATTGAAGGGGGTAAAACGACCCCAGATATTATGAAATGGCTTGAGGTGGACCGCAGCTTCGTGGAACAAATCAGAGAAGTAGTGAACCGGGTAGATAAATTCCATAGCAAAGACAGCCCTGCACCCAAACTGGAAGGCAACCCGAGGCTTCGCTTTGTGGATGAGGGCCGCAGTGGCGTCATCTATTTTGAAAGCAGCGTCGGTAGTTTCGATATGTGGTGGGAAATGGGATATGGGGCCTTGGCCATAGTCGCGGTACCCTCATCGAACGAATGGGAACTCAAAACGGGCATGCCACGCGAAAAACGATTGGAAGTGCTGAATTTTATCGGAGAGGAAATCCTCCGAAGACAAACTTACAAAGGCTCTTTTATTATCGGCGACG
>JAAFHQ010000570.1 GCA_013298445.1 Chitinophagales bacterium
TTGATAGACTTTAGTGCCAATTCTTTGGGTGCCATTCTCTTAAATTCTAGTGTTTTAATCAAAAAGCTCACCCCAAATTCCCTTTTAGGGTAGTCTCGATCATTCTTAGACTTAGCGCTCCGCTGGTACAAGTCTTCAGACTTGTACCATTATCAACACGTCTCTGACGTGTGTTTGTTCAACATTTTCGCATTGCGCGTGCGTCAGAGACGCGAAAATGTTGGTACAAGTCTGGAGACTTGTACCAGCTAAGGTTTGCCTGCACAATCGTGCGCTAAAGAACTTTTCAAAAGGATGTACCTTTTGAAAAGGCAGACTAAAATTTATGTTTAGTTGCCATGTTCATAAACCTCCCAGCCCATGTAGTTGCCAAAAGCTTCCTTCAGGATACCTGCCGTTTTGGAGGCATTCATCACCACATGGTGTTCGAATCCATTGCGGCAAACGTATTGCATCAAGCCTTGCAAGTCTTTGATTTGGGCTACAGCGCGGTTGCCAAAGGTTTTGAGGACATCATCGGTCAGCATCCCTTCACCCACATAGGCTTTCATGATGCCTTTGGGGTCGTCGGTGCTGATGCGCCCATAGGTTAGGGGCATCGCCGGGGTGCGGCCATCCAGGGCTCCGTAAGTGTTTTCAACCCCCACCGAAGTACCCAAAATAGGCGCATTGCTGATCTGGATGTCGGGCAAAAAGGACTTGGCCCAGTTGCCACAATGGAAGAGGACACACTTTGAGTCGTCGTCGGCGTAGTTGTTGTTCCAATCCACCAGGGCGCTGGGTGAGCCGGAAGCCAACTGCATGGCGTACATACTCAGCGTGCCCGTTACATCCACCTCACAGGCACTGGGGAGCATGTTTTCACTCATGATGCTCATGCTGGTGCACACATTGCAACCGTAGTTTTGCTGCAAGGAAGTCCAACACTGGATCGCAGTAGCATCCAGACAATGCTCTTCCATAAAAGCATGTAAGGCCAGATCCAGTTTGGTGATTTGGATCATCGCTTCGTTGGGCGCTTTACCGCCGGGGGCATAACTGGTGATTTGATCGAGCCGATCTTTTACAGCTTGGTCATTTTTGTCCATTTTATTGGCATTGCCCAAAATTTCAGATAGGTCACAAGTGACGACCGAAATGCCATTGCGCTGGAGGATTTTTTCGCTGTAGCGCACGGTATTAAAAGCTCCGGGCCGGGCACCAATGGCTCCAATGCGCACACTGCGCAGGCCTTTTACCACCCGACAGGTAGCCATGAAGTTTTGCAAGTCGGCTATAAAAGAAGGGTCATTTGGCCGGACCACGTGTTTTGTGGTCAGCGAGTATTTGATGCCGTATTGATAGAGGTTGTTGCACACGGAAATTTTGCCACACCAGGCATCGCGCCGACGGGCGACGTCCATTTTGTCCAAATCATCGGGATAGGCCTGGATGAGTACGGGCACGTTTAGATTGGCCAGTTTGAGGGTGTCGGCGACCCCTTTTTCATCACCAAAATTGGGTAAAACGACCCAAACACCGATGATGTTCTCTGCGTGTTGTTTGAACAAGGCCGCACATTTCTGGGCCTCCTGATAAGTTTCTACCCCGCCCAACTTAGTGGTCGCGCCGTCCAAAACAATAGGAGTGATGTTCAGGGTTTGGCACAACTCAATGACTTCGTTGCGGGCTGTATCAACCAAACTATCGGGAAAAAAATCACGATTCCCGATGATGATGCCTAATGTAGTTTTGTTTGCCATTGGATATGGTTGTTGAAGAACATAGTCGTTTAAAAATCATTAATCTGCGACGATGATTTGAATGTCGTTTTGTTCAAAAATCTGCCGATCTGCATCGGTAATGCCACTGTCCGTAATGATGTAATCAATCAAGGAAAGCGCTCCGAGACTGGCAAAGGCACTTTTGCCAAATTTGCTGGAATCAGCAACCAGGTAGGTCGTTTCCGCTGCGTCGATCATTGCTTTTTTGACCACCAAATCGCTGATACTGGGGTAGGTTAAACCGGCACGAAGGGAAATGCCTGCCGTGGCCAGGAAAAGCTTTTGGACATAAATACCTTTGAAAAAATCGGCTGCTTTTTGGCCAGTCAGGGATAGGGTAGGGGGTTTGAATTCACCGCCCGTCATCACCACATCAATGCCAGGCTCAGTTCCCAACAACATGGCTATGTTGAGGGCATTGGTGAGTACGGTCAAATCGCGAAACCCGTGTAGTTTTTTGGCAATCTCGGTCACCGTAGATCCTGAATCCAAAATTATCGTGTCTCCGCTGGAAATGTACTGCAAACATTTTTGGGCAATTTTTTCCTTTTGCTCCACCTGTAAATCACTGTGGGCCACTGCAAATTCCCGAACCTGTGCTTCAATGTTTTTGAGGTAGGCTCCGCCATGTTCCCGGATGATCAGGTCTTCCTTTTCCAGTTTTTCCAAATCCTGACGAATGGTAACTTCGGTTACTTTGAACAGGATGGCCAAATCCGCTACCTTGGCTGAGCCATCTTCTTTGAGCAAGTCCAGAATTTTTTCCCTTCGCTGATTGGGCAACATACCTTGAATTTTGAACAAAGCTAAAAGTAAAAAAACGAAAATAAAAATAATTAAAAGTAAAAAAACGAAAATTGAGCACCTTTGTATAATTTTGTGAAGAAGCATTTTTTAACTATATCAGGCAAAAATGAAAACGAACACATTATTGGGGCTTTTGATTGCTTTGTTTTTGATTTATGGAAATCAGGACACATTTGCACAAGCCCAATCTACTGCAAACAAAGTTCGTACCGTCGTAACGACCGACGGGGAAGTAGATGATATGGATTCATTCGTTCGACTCTTGTTGTATGCCAATGAGTTCAAGCTGGAAGGTTTGGTGTACAGTAGCTCCCAATGGCATTACAAAGGGGATGGAAAAGGCACCAAGTTTACCTCGGAGTTGGAAATGACTGCCAAACTCTACGGAGAAAGAACCGATTTGCGCTGGGTGGGTACAGACTGGATTCAAAAATTTCTGGATGATTATGAAAAAGTGCAGCCCAATTTGTCCAAACACGCTGCGGGTTACCCCTCCGCCGCAGAACTTAGGAAATTGGTGAAAGTAGGCAACATCAATTTTGAAGGAGATATGACTGAACCCACCGAGGGCTCGAATTGGATCAAAAACCTTTTGCTCGACAACAACCCCCAACCGATTTACCTACAAATCTGGGGTGGTGCCAATACAGTAGCCCGTGCGCTCAAATCCATCGAAGAAGAAAACAAAGGCAAAGCGAACTGGCCAGAGATTTATCAAAAGGTTTCGCAAAAAGCCATTTTGTACAATATTCTGGATCAGGATGCGACCTACCAAAAATACATCAAACCCAATTGGCCGGGTATCCGCATGTACAACAATTTCAAGCAGTTCTGGTGCCTGGCCTACCCTTGGCCGCGGGTGGTTCCTGCTGAGTTGCAGCCTTACCTGCGTGGTGAATTCATGTACAAGAACATCATCCACAATCGCGGCCCACTTACGGCCAACTATTACTCCTGGGGTGATGGCAAACGGATTGCTGCAGACTCAGACCATATCCAAGGTACTCAGGAGGAAATGGCAAAACAACAAATGACCCAGTACGACTTTATCTCCGAGGGTGATTCGCCATCCTATTTTCAACTGATTGACGTGGGCTTGATGAACCTGGACCATCCAGAATACGGAGGTTGGGGAGGCCGAATGGTTGTTTCAAAAAATAACCCCAAGCATTGGGAAGATGGCAATGATGTCAAAGATTTTAACCCTTTTACCCAAAAAGACGACACCGCTTTCCCCCAAACCCGCTGGATTGATGCCTTGCAGCTGGACTTCGCCGCCAGAGCCGGTTGGTGCGTCAATTCTTATGCCGACGCCAACCACCCCCCAGTGATTGGTGTCAAAGGGGGCAATTTCCTGAAAGTTAAACCGGGTGCAAGCATCAAACTGAAAGCCATGGCCAATGACCCGGATAAAGATGCTGTGCAATTCAAATTCTGGAATTACCTGGAAGCCGGAACCTGCCCGGATCGGGCCAATGTCATTGAACAAGGAAAGGGAAATGCCACGGTAGTGGTGCCTCAAACTGCCAAAAAAGGCGACACGATCCACATTATTGTGGAAGGAAAAGATAGTGGTAGCCCGGCCTTAATCCGCTATCAGCGAGTAATTCTTGAAGTACAACCCTAACTAAGGTGGTTCTTAGGTGCCTAAGGTTTCTAAGGTGGTTCAAATAAAAGCTCTTGCGCGCAAGCGCGAAGAGCACATTTTTTTCACCACCTTAGAAACCTTAGGCACCTAAGAGCCACCTTAGGGCTAATGGCACATCGGCACCTCCTGCCCAATCTCCCAAAAACGCATCGTTTCAGGTAAATGGAAATTGATGCCTCTCGCCATAAAATACAGCCCGAATAAGCCCAACAAAATGGGACTCAAACGCCGCAACCTTTGTCGCCAATTCAAGCTGATGAATTGCCCGGCCAGTGCTGTACCCAACATTAGTGGCAAGGTACCCGCACCAAATCCCCCCATGTACAAGGCACTTTGTATCCAGGAATCACTCAGTA
>JAAFHQ010000571.1 GCA_013298445.1 Chitinophagales bacterium
AATTTGGTAGCTATGGGACTGGATTGGGTTGGGTAGAGGTCAACTGAAATTTTTCACAGTGCTTTTAAAAGCACTGCTGGTTTAACGGGCACCTTCAATGCCTATCCTTTCAATTGCATGGAAGTTCATTTTTTGCCGTTCAATTTTCCTTCCAGCTCCCCTACCACCTAACCGCCTCAAATTTCCATCCCGGCTGCACCTTCTGCATTTCCACCTCATCATTCCGTTTGGTCAATCCGCAGGCTTTGTAGTTTTCATGCAATTTGGCCAAGGCTACCCGATCCAGTTCCACGCCCAGGCCGGGTTCAGTGGGCACCATCACGGAGCCTTCCTCAAATTTCAGTCGCCCGCCGATGATGATTTCGTCCGATTGCCAGGGGTAATGCGTATCCAGGGCGTAGGTCATATCCGGCAAAGCGGCACCCAGGTGTACCATCGCTGCCAGTGAAATCCCCAAATGGCTGTTGGAATGCATGGACAAGCCCCGACCGAAGGTTTCACAAATGCCAGCCAGGGTCATGGATGCGCGCAATCCGCCCCAAAAGTGGTGGTCGCTCAGGATGATGTCTTCTGAACCGAGGGCGATGCTGCGGGGAATTTCTTCAAAGGAGGTGGTACACATGTTGGTGGCCAAGGGGGTTTTCAGGGCTTTCCTGACCTGGGCCATGTTTTCCTGTCCACGCACGGGGTCTTCCAAATATTCCAGTACAGGTTCCATTTCCCGACCGTATTGAATGGCCGTTTCTACCTGCCAAAGTGCATTGGGATCAATCCGCAGGGGAACATCGGGGCCAAAGGCTTCGCGTAAAGCAAAAATGGCGTCCACTTCCTCGCGGGGTGGAAAAACGCCGCCCTTGAGCTTGATAGATTGGAAGCCAAACTCGCGGCACATGGCCTGCGCCTGGGCGACAATTTCTTCGGGATTCAGGGCACTTTTTTGGCGGGCTGCGTCCCAGCCGCTGGCATTAGGGTCTTGCTCAAAACCCAATTCCCCACCCGCACCAGCGTATTTGTAAAAGAGGTAAGCCGCAAAGGGCACCCGATCCCGCATTTTGCCCCCTAATAAGTCGACAACGGGTTTGTTCATGACTTTGCCGATGATGTCCAGACAGGCCACTTCTACCGCGCTGAAAATGTGTACCAGTTTCCTTTGGTCCCAGGGCGCCAATCCGCGATCTGCGCTTGAGTCTTTACCAAAGGCCTGCACCAGCATCTGGCGGATTTGGTTCAATTGAAAAACATCCTGGCCAATCAGCAATTTTTTGGAGTCTTCCAGCGCTGCGTCGATGTCTTTGGTGCCGGGGATCTCGCTGATGCCGGAGATGTTGTCTTCGGTGACGATCTCCAATACGGTGCGCAAGGCGTAGGGCGCATGCAGGCCCGCTGCGTTCAGCAAGGGCGGGTCGACGGTGGCGATGGGGGTGATGTGGATGTCTTTGATGCGAGGGCCAGGTGTGGATGCCATGTAAGTTTATAGTTGTGCGCTTTTGTAAAATCGGGGGCAATCTCTCTTAAGACGAAAGATATGGTTCATTCCATTACAAGCAATTGGAGAAAATCACCTAATCCCTCCCCTTCCGATGGTCCAAAAAATACTGCCACAGTTGCAAAAACTTTTCTGAAGATCTTTTGATGGGTTCTAAATCCACTCCTTCCCGCAGCAACAGGTTCCAATGCTCATTCAGCAGGCCGGGATGGGCCAGGCCCTTCAGTTCAATTTCGTCATAGGTCCGATCTTCGGCAATTTCGTAACAACCTTCTTTGCCGTAGCGCGGGCGATTGTGGCTCAACCAACCATTAAAATCCGTCTGGAATCCGATGGAATATTTCACCTTTTGACGGTCGTCTAAAGCCTCAAAAACGAGGCTTGAATCCTGGGCAATACGAGCCACATTGCTTTCAATGAATTGCTTGACGGCCTGATAGGTGATTTTATAATCGTCGATAGAGCCTTCACAATAACAATCCACCTTGCTCAAACTATCCAGCAGGTTTTGATAGGGCGCTAAAGATTTGTAGGGTTTGATCGCTCGACCACTGAGGGGCAAGGCAACAAAGCCATTGTGCTGGTAAATGCGGATGATGTCGGCGGGGGAGATGCCCCGGGAATTGTTTTGAATCGGCTTAAATGCATCATGGGTTGTAATGGGCGGGATCTGGTGCTGGATCATGTAATCGAGGGCGTCCTGCCGAGTCAGCTCCGACATGTGGGTCAGGTCGATCATGACGCCCGCATTGGCCAGGTACTGGATGGCGTTTTTGCCGTGTTCGCTGAGTCTCCGGTTTTTTTCTTTGCGCAGCCCTCCTTTTAGATTCATTAGGCGGGTCATCAAACCCGGCGTAATGGCGGAGGCCCCGTTTTCATCGTCCAACAAATGTACCAGGGTAATGTAGGCGACGCCCTGACTGGCCCAAAAGTCGGCGTCTTCCTGGCTGTTGATCAATCTGCGCCCCCCTTCAATGGAATGGATGACAATGGTTTTGTTGGTATTCGCCACCAAATCTCGAACTTCCTGCGGGGTTTTGGCCAGGGCGAATTGGTCGGAATGACTTTTGATGAACTCATTTACGTATTCGATTTGCTCCACAATCATTCGCCGCGCTTTTTTCTTGGAGGTCACCCATTCCTTACTCAGCGCACCGTTGATGATAATCCTGGCACCTTGGTTGTGCTCCAAAAAATTGGCGTGGTTCACATTTCGAAAGGTGTGTTTGTAATTGACGGGCGGAGGATTGTCGAGCGAAAAATAGGTCAGGCCCTTGCCAAAAAAGGGATAGGGGATGTGCACGGTCATGTGGCTTTGCAGGTCCATAAATTCGCGGATCTCCTGGGCCTGAATAGACGGCAAAAGGATGAAGTAAATGAAGAGCAGGGGTAGTGATAGTTTTCTCATGTTGTGTCAGTTAGACAGACAGAGAGGTAACGATTGGGGGGGTGGGAATATTGGGTTGGGGGGGTGATGGAAGGAGCTGTTTTCAAGTTATGTCGCTTCCAGCGTTTTCAAGATATCAGTTTCATGTTATGTATCCTTAAATTTTTGGGTCAGTGTCCCAAAAATTCAGTAGCTCAGTTGAGTGATGAACAGCAACCTAAAATCACTCTCCAGGTACCAAGTGATATGGATTGGCAATTGATTGTTTGCCAAATTTTTTCAATAAGCCTACCTCATCCATAGTAAAATCTGGTGCAACAATTTTTTGAACTTTTAGGCGCTGCAAACTAGGGATACGTGAAGAGAAAAAAGGAAATAATCCCTCTGACTGATAAATTTTCTGCTTGTCTGGAAAATCTACAATGGGGCGAATTCGGTCTTGAGCCTTGAATGCTTCGGAGTAGGCAAAAGACCACCGCCCGTTTTGGTGTTCGAGTGTTCCTATCAATAAATCCTGAAAACTTAGTTCAAATTTGGCAAAGCTATCCTTGGGAGTAGACAGTTCTACTTCCTGATCTTCTGATTTAAAAAATTCTTGCAAGCGGTCAATCAGTTTGCTTAGCATGGTGGCTTTCGGCAATTTTTCGTAGTTCTTGGAATCTAAGTTTTAAACACTCACTAATGATGTACAATCTTTCAACGCTCAAAAGTACGGAAAAGTTATTTTTGAGTGTATCGATTACTCGTTGTTCTTTCTCTTCGGTTAAAAGATCATTGATGATCTCGGCATAATCTAATTTGTAGCTGTGAATTCTTTTTATCAGCTCAATATGGTTGAGATTGCTCTCTCCCTCCCATCCAGTTTTTGGATAAGAATTGACAATGTATTTGTGCAAGTACACTGTAAGATTTTGTTTTTTACTGACTCTTTCAACGATCTTTTGTTCACTATCGTTCCAAAATAACCCTCGTGCTGTATCAAAAACAGGGGCGAAATAAGGCTCATGTTCCCCTGTTAAGCTCTGCACTACCCCCCAATTGTAAAAATGGCGGTCGTTATTTCCTACTATAGCATCAAAAGTGAGCAAGCGAACAAAATCCTTTACTATTTCTTCTTTTTGCTTAGGGAATGCAGCACCAATGGCATTTTCAGAGAACTGAAAAGTAAAAAACTCTCTGGCTAATTTCCGATTTTCAATGTCTTCAACTAGCTCCCGGTCGGATATATAACCTGCATAGATATCCACTCCGTGAACCAACTCTTGGCTTCTTTCTTTGAGAAAATATTCACTTAAAAATCGAAGTTGCCCACTAATAATTGCTAGTTCCGAACTGGACATAGCTAAGCCTAATTCAATCCCAATACAATTTAAGAGGTGTTCCGTTATGCTCTCATTGGGATACCATTTATGGCCTGTTTTAGCAATATAAGCAATCCAATTTCGAGTGTCTTTATACTTTACTCGCCCATATTTATACACCTTGATAAAATCCTTAGGGGCATCTCCTCCCACTGAAAAGTCACTGGCTATGAGAAAGTTCCTTTTTTTGATAGCTTGAACTACCCTTGTCATTTCGGGAGGGATATAACCACTGTAATTTTCTGGCTTAATTTGCTTGAGTGTACTCATGGTTAAAGGGTATGCGTTGGGTAGATGTTTGTAAGCTGAGCTTAAGCTAATATCAATTCTTGTTCTTTA
>JAAFHQ010000577.1 GCA_013298445.1 Chitinophagales bacterium
GGGTTTTTGGAGGTAATATCCGCTTCACAAAGCAACATCAGGTCTTCCAGATCCTCATCTGCATCTACCAATAGGCGGCGCATGGCGGAGTCGGTGATTTCTTCTTTGGTCAAACTGATGGGGCGCAAGTGCAGGCGAACCAGTTTTTGCACATACTTCATCTTGTGATCCATCGGCAGGCGGAAACGACGGAAGATCGTCGGGACCATATTGGCGCCAAGCGTTTCATGCCCATGAAAGGTCCAACCTTGTTCTGGATGAAAGCGTTTGGTGGGTGGTTTCGCGATATCGTGCAGGATGGCCGACCAACGCAACCATAGGTTTTCGGTTTTTTTGCTCAGGTTGTCCAACACTTGTAGCGTGTGGTAAAAATTATCCTTGTGGCCCCGGCCATTGCGGATTTCAACGCCATGTAAGGCCGTCATTTCCGGAAAAATGATCTGCAACAAACCTGAATCGAACAAGAGTTTGAAGCCCACCGAAGGTTTGGGCGCCTGGATGATTTTATTCAACTCTATCGCAATCCGTTCAGCGGAAATGATTTTGATGCGTTCTTTGTAAACAGAAATCGCTTTGAAGGTAGCGGGTTCGATAACGAAATCGAGCTGAGTGGCAAAACGAATGGCCCGCATCATCCGCAAAGGGTCGTCGGAGAAGGTTTTACCCGGGTCTAGAGGGGTGCGAATGATTTTTCGCTCCAAATCACCTAGTCCATCAAAAGGATCGATGATGTTGCCAAAATCTGGTTCATTCAAACTGACGGCCAGGGCATTGATGGTAAAGTCCCGGCGGTTTTGATCGTCTTCCAGCGAGCCGTTTTCCACCGCTGGTTTCCTTGAATCGTGGCGATAGGATTCTTTACGCGCCCCTACAAACTCCACTTCCAGATCGCGGTGTTTAATCATGGCGGTGCCAAAACGTTGGAAAACCGCAATTCGAGGCACCGGGTGTAATTCACCAGCTACCCTTTCAGCGAGTTCGATGCCACTGCCTACACATACGATGTCGATATCCTTGGACGTCCGTGCCAATAAGCGGTCGCGTACATACCCACCTACTACATAAGCAGGCACCTGCATCTTTGCGGCTGCATAGCTAACGATCTCCAGGATCTTGCGTTCGTTATCTTGAATCTTAAAGACCACTACTTTTCAGGTTAAAATACCGATTCAGCCTCAACTGCGCTGTACTGATCTTCCAATCGGTCGAGTATTTCAAATAAAATCGCAGGCGTTTCTTCGGTGACCAACTGGCCCCGAAACTCCTTGATACCCGGGAATCCCCGGAAGTAATTGGTGTAATGCCGGCGCATTTCTACCACCCCTAGCTTGGCACCTTTCCAATCAATGGAATGTTGCAAATGCTGGCGCACCGCATCTACCCGCTCGTGAATATCGGGTGGGGCTAAAAGCTCACCAGTAGCGAAATAATGCTTGATTTCGCGGAAAATCCATGGATAACCAATGGAAGCCCGTCCAATCATGATGCCGTCAACGTTGTAGCGGTCGCGGTATTCTTTGGCTTTTTGGGGAGTATCAATGTCGCCATTGCCAAAAATGGGAATGTGGATGCGTGGGTTGTTTTTGACCTTAGCAATCCAGCTCCAATCTGATTCCCCTTTGTACATCTGCACACGGGTGCGTGCATGAATGGACAAGGCTTTGATGCCAATATCTTGCAGTCGTTCTGCTACATCTTCAATAAAAATAGTATTGGAATCCCAACCCAAGCGGGTTTTTACTGTCACGGGCAAATTGGTCGATTTGACCACTGCTTCGGTCAGTTCTACCATTTTTTTGACATCGCGTAGGATACCTGCGCCTGCCATCTTGCATACCACTTTTTGTACTGGGCAGCCGTAATTGATGTCCAATACTTCTGGCTTGGCGGCTTCGACGATTTCGGCAGCGCGCATCATGGAGTCGAGTTCTGCACCAAAGATTTGTACACCAATCGGGCGCTCTTCATCATAAATGTCCAGCTTTTGCAAACTTTTGGTCGCGTCCCGAATCAGTCCTTCTACAGAGATGAACTCGGTGTACATCATATCTGCACCTTGCTTTTTGCACAAAGCCCGGAAAGGTGGATCACTCACATCTTCCATGGGTGCCAAAAGCAGCGGGAATTCTCCCAATTCAACTTGCGCAATTTTTACCATATCCCTTTTGTGCATTATGAAGTGCCGCAAAAATAGATTGATTTAACCAATCGGGCTTCAAAAAAATTCCAATTTGTGGAATTAAATCGGCTTTTTACTTAAAATCCTGTTAATTGTGGTGAGGATAAACACCTGGGGCTTTACTTTTGTGTTTTCTTTGTTCCGTGCATGTTTAATCACAAGTAGTCAGAAAATGTACAAATCGTTTGCTATTCCTGTATTGATCGGTATCATAAGCCTCTTTTTGGGTTGTTCACCTTATCGCCAACGTGATTTGCTAGGAGAATGGCAGGCTATAGCCATTTCACAAGAAGGAGATACCCTACAAATAGACCCCAAAGTGGTTCACTTTACTTTTAACAAAGATGAAGGCTATACGTTCAAAAGCACCCTCAATTACCACGAGTCAGGTACTTATTATGTCCTCAACAAACGGCTGTTTACCATGGATACGCTCAACCGGGCTTCTACGGAGAAAGCGGTAGAAATCCTCATGCTGACCCCCGATTCATTGCACTTAAAAATGAGCGACGCAGGCAAGGATCGTTTGATGAAATTGGTCAAACAAAAGTAGTTCCCATTTAATGATCCAGGTTTGGATCAGCACCTTACCATTTTTTTCTTTTTACCAATGGTACCTTTTTCTTGGATCTTGTAAATGTATTCCCCGGCATCGGGTACTTTGCAAGAGGTGCCTCCCATGTCCACATAAATGGTACCCAGGGATTCCGATAGTTCAATGCAATATTCGGTCAACTCTGGGAACTGCGAGCCTACCATGATGATGAAACCATTCATGGTGTAACGCACTCGGTTTTGCGCCTGGTGGATGTTTTTTTGTACCCGTTCCAATAATTGTTGATACAAGGCCAAGTCCAATTCAGCATTGGGCCGCAATTGTGCCCAATAAGCCAAGGTAGCCCAACCCGCCGAAGCAATGGTTTCTTCGGGCGATTCAATCCACTCCAAGCCCAACTCCAGGCCATGCGGCGATTCTGCGGCCACCCAGGCTACCGTATAATCGTGCAGCATATGCCAATAGGCCGCCTTGACCCAATGGCGCAAATCGTCTTTGCTGATCTTTTTTTCATCCACAATCAATCCGGCCAGGTACATGGCATCGGAGTTGCCCGTATTGTAAAGATCCAGTGCCAGTTGGTACTCTTTTTTGAGCTTAAGCTCCTTGATGATGGTTTTCAGGTCGCCCACTTTTACGCCGTAAAAGGGCTCACGGGCACCGTGTTTCATCAAAGTGTTTTTGGTACTTGGGCTGTTGTATTCTTGCAATGAATGCATGACTTCGTTGACAGTAGGCATGGATTTGGGTATTTGTAGAAGGATGTTATTATACCAAGCGCTAAAATAAAAATAAAAATTTATAAAAAACAAAAACAAACACTTTTAATTGTTTTGAATTTCAATTTCTTTTCCACTGACTACATTACTTTTGAGTCAAGATCAAGAACATGAAAACGTCTGTACTCATCATCGACGACGAAGTCAAACTCCGCAGTTTACTTGCCCGCCTTTTGCAATTAGAGGATTACGAAGTATGTGAAGCGGGTGATTGCCAATCCGGACTCAAAAAACTAGCCCAGCAAGACTTCCCCGTGGTGCTTTGTGACGTCAAACTGCCCGACGGCAACGGCGTAGACCTTACTGCCGAAATCAAACAAAAGTACCCGCTCACTGAAGTAATCCTGCTCACCGCCTATGGCAATATCCCCGATGGCGTACAAGCGATCAAAAATGGCGCTTTTGACTATTTGGTAAAAGGTGACGACAACAACCGCATCATCACCTTGTTGGCGCAGGCTACGGAAAAAGCATTGCTGGCCAGAACTAGTTCTAGCTCAGTTGCTAAAGCCAATGTCCCTGTTGATTTTCAACATATCATTGGTCAATCTCCGGCCATTCAAAAAGCCATAGCGCTTGCCCGAAAGGTAGCACCCACCAATGCCAGCATTTTGCTGACTGGAGAAACCGGCACGGGTAAAGACGTTTTTGCCCAGGCCATCCACCACGCCAGTTTGCGCAAAGGAAAAACATTTGTTGCCCTCAACTGTGCCGCTTTTTCCAGAGAAATCATTGAAAGTGAATTATTTGGCCATAAAGCTGGCGCATTCACCGGGGCAATTAAAGACAAAAAAGGTTTATTGGAAGAAGCCCATGAAGGCACGCTTTTTTTGGATGAAATTGGGGAAATGCCGCTTGAATTGCAAACCAAATTGCTGCGGGTGCTCGAAAATGGAGAATTTCTGAAAGTTGGCCAAACCAAAACCCAAAAGGTGGACGTCCGCATCATTGCCGCTACCAATCGCAACCTGGAACAAGACAGCAACAATGGGCAATTCAGAATGGATTTGTACTACCGCCTGG
>JAAFHQ010000572.1 GCA_013298445.1 Chitinophagales bacterium
AGAATGGTGATGTGCTCATCGTCTTTGCCCGCAATTTTTTCACGAATTGCACTTTTTGCCATCCGCTTGATGACGATGCTCAAGATGTCTTCCAGGTATTCGATCGGGCTTAAAAAGACATGGTCTCCACCGGGTTCGAGGTCGTTTTTGGGCAATTGCACGTCGTCTTTGCGCCATTGCCCATCGAGCCATTCGGTGGCCGCCAACCAGTTTTCCGGGGTAAAAGCTTCTTTCCAGGTTGCCAGGGGGCTACCCGGTGCCCGGTTCAATTCATCATAGATGGCTTTGATTTGGTTGAAGGCATTGTTGTATAGGCCAAACCAGATGTGCAGCCCATGTTCTTCAATGCGCTCATATACATCGGGGTTTCTGCCGCTGGCACCTTTCCCACCTAGCCGCCAACCCAGCTGATACAGGGTGATCTGGTAGTCTGTATTCGGATCATTCTTGGTGGCCTTCAACAATTCGTAAATAGCCGAGATGCTGCCAATACCTCCTCCCAGTACAGCAACACGTTTGATCGTTTTGATTTCAGGCATGCAGTTAGTCGATTTATGGGTTTTACGGGTTGTGGGATATGGGGAAGTGGGAATAATTTACACAAAGTTGTTTGGCTGCATCAGGACTGGTTCATTTGATCACAATATAAAAAATTAATTTCTTTTGGGGAAGATAAAGTGAAAGATGAAAGTGCGGGTTCTTACGGATAAAAGCAACACTCCCCGGACTCAGTCTTCTGTTCGTTGAAGTAGGCTTGTGGGCACAAGCTAGGCCCATCTGGTCTCAAAAATCAAAAAATGCAGAACAACTAGACATCACTACCTCGACCTTCCAACATTTACATTCGAGTTACAATATTTTACATTTCTCATAACCCTTTCCGAGCCAAAGGTGCTACGTTTACCCAAAATCAATAAGCTTCAACTTTTAATCGAAAATTTTTATGCGGGCAGTCCTTGTAACCTCAAAAGTGTTTACCATGATTTGTTGCTGTTGGCTGTCGTCGTGCGGCCTCAACAACACACACAAAACTTTAGTAAAAAACCCGGCGAAAGCCAGTCTCAATGCGCCAAAACAATCCATTGTCCAAAAAATAAAGGAGTACGGGCATTTGCCAGTTGGTGAACGGATTACGTATTATCATCAGCTGAAAAAAGAAAACGCCAGTGCCTATAATTTTGAAAACGAGGACGAGCTCACGATGTACGGATATTCCTTGCTTTGGGAAAACAAGCTTACTGAAGCCCTTGAAATATTCAAGTTGATCGCGCAAGAATTTCCCAATTCCGCGAATGCTTACGACAGTTTGGGCGAAGCTTATCTAAAAATGGGGGACATGGCACTTTCCTTAGCCAATTATGAAAAATCGCTAGCCATGAATCCCGATAATTTCAATGCCGAGGACCAAGTAGAGCGCATCAAACATCCCGAAAAACCAGTCGAACAACTCAGCGACCAGTTTTTAAAGGTTTTTACAAGTAAAGAATACCGCGACGATTTGGATCAATTGGCGCAAACCTTACTGAAAGTCCACCCAAATGCGACCAAATTCATTTCCGAAAAAGACCTTTGGAAGCTGGTGGAGCAAAAAAAATCGCTGCTTACCGAGCGTACCACTTTCGCGGAATTCGTCTGGCATTGCAATGAAATCATTGCCAGCCTCCATTGTTCGCACACCGAAATGGGCCGGTTTTTTATTGAGAATGAACTATTGCCGCCCCATTTAAAGTTTCCGTTGCTCACCCGCCTGGTGGCTGAAAAATTATACGTCATTGACCCCTTGAGCAATACCGGCCAAGTGAACACAAAAGACGAAATAATAAGCATCAATGGCGTGGCGGTTTCCCAATTGATTGCCGCTATTTATCCGCATATTACCGCGCAGGGTTTTATTCAAACCACCAAACGGCATGTTTTTAACATGAATGCTACGGTTATGATTCCGTACGCGCTTGGCTTTCCGGAAAGTTATTCAATCCAGTTGAAAGGCAAGGACCTGCCTGTTGTTTTGAACAAGCAAGAAGGCAAAATCAACCCACGTTTGAATCCCATTTATCGTTGCACGGATGGCCTTTGTCTGGAGTTCTTGGGCGACCAAAGAACGGCAGTAATGAGCATTACTACCTTCAATTATTACCCTTTCAACGACCTCGATGTTTTTACAGCCTTCATTGATAAAAGCATGGCCGAAATGAACCAAAAAGGCATCAAAAACCTGATTATTGATGTTCGTTGGAACGGCGGTGGTTCTCAACACGCCAGCATCCATTTGTTGCGGTATCTGACCAAAAAGCCATTCGTGTATTATTCCAGAGCGGAGTTTGAAGGAAAAACTGAAAAAATACTAGGCGAAGAAGTTGTTGCGCCCTTTAAAAACAGGTTCAAAGGGAAGCTCTTTTTTATGATGGATGGCCTTGGCAATTCCACAACAGGGCACTTTATGTCGCTGGTAAAAATGTTGAATCTGGGCACTATCGTCGGCGAGGAATTGGGCTCCAATCAATTTTGTTCGGCTGGCCAAAAAGTTTGCAGGCTCAAACACACCAAACTGGTGTTTAATGTTGCCAATAATACCCACGAATCTACTGCTACCATGCTGCCTGACGAAAAGGGCATTTTGCCGGATTACTATATGTTCCAAAGTATTGATGATTACTTGAAAGGAATTGATATGGTTAAAGAATTTACCATCGACCTAGCCAAAAAACAGCCATGAATAATGTAAACCCAAATAATTTACATATCCGTTACAAGTTTTTACAATTAAAAAGCGCTAGAGAAATCACCCTCCCATACCTTTGTAACATCATTTCATCAAACCAATGATCGCCATGAAAATCCATAACCTTGCTTTTTTGCTCCTTTTCCAATTCCTCTTTGTCTGTGATGAGGCATTTAGTCAGCTACAATCAGATAGCACCAGGACGGAAATTGTAAGTTTTAGTCAGCAAAATTCAGATAGCACTAGGGCGGAAATTGTAAACACCGTTTTAAAATCCACCGATGGCGGACAAACCTGGCAGGACATTAGCGAAGGGCTACCCGGAAATGCGCAGGGAGAGGACTTCTTTGCCAATGATCAATTACCTGTCTACCCCAGTTTTCCAGAGAAAAACGTACGCACCGTTTTACAAACTACCGGAGGCCGCGTTTTTATCGGTTGCGACAATGGTCTTTTTAGATCCACCAACCATGGGAAAACCTGGAAATTAGTCCACAACGGCGGCTGGGCAATGAAAATGGTAGAGTCAAACGGTGTACTTCTGGCAACCAGCCAGGTGGGGATAATCCGATCAACCGATGGTGGAGAAAACTGGGATGCGGTGATTAGTGAGGGCGGTGTGGGCATCGCGGTGGAAAACATCAAAGGTGGATTCGCGGCCATCACTTTCAATACTACATCGGAGACCAGAAGAGTACGCACATCCTACGACGGTGGTAAAACTTGGCAGGCAATTGATGCTGGCCTTCCAGCAAGCCTGTCCATTGCCTCAATTGTGCAGGTTGGTGATGACTTCTTTTGTGGGCATCCTAGCGGCATTTTTAAATCATCGGATAAAGGAAAAACCTGGCAACTGATGCTACCTTCTATGGGCAATAAGGTCTTCAATTTATCTGTTTCCGGCAATGTGATTTATGCCATCCCCAGAGATGGAGGATGTTGAAAAATTCAGGTTAACCTGCTGCTTATTAACCTTTGAATAGATGTATAAGGCTCTTTTGAGTGAAGAGTTCAGAGTACATGACTTTAGAATTTAGAAGTGAGCTACCGCAGCGACCTATTGTAAGCATCACTGATGCACATAGCGATATTAACATGGCCCTATTTTTTTAACCGCAGAGTTTCACAGAGTACACGCGGAGTTTCGCGGAGTTTTTTAGGGGCACCTGCGGTGCGGAGAGGCCACAAACTCCAGCCACTGCAGGTGGCAAACTCCTTAAAACTTAAAAACTCCGCGAAACTCCGCGTGTACTCTGTCAAACTCTGCGATTAAAATGCGTAACATTAGCCTCACCAATTACTTGATAATCAAGCAATTTTAGGTCTATTATTTCAACGCCTTCAAATACGCCACACTCTTCGGCACATTCACCATCTCATAATTGCTTTCATCCTCGATGAAACAATGTTTCACACCGCCTTTTTTCGCTGCTTTGAGGATGCCCCGAAAATCGGCCTGACCCGTCCCCAGCACCACGTCATTTTCAGCGGGTGTATGTCCGGTGTTGTCGCCAGCCACTCCTTTGCGCAGGTCTTTCAGGTGCAACATCTTCCAGCGACCCTTGTATTTTTTCAACAAAGCAACCGGGTCGCCGCCGCCGTGCAGGGTCCACAGCACGTCCATTTCAAAGGAGACGTATTCAGGATTGGTGTTTTTGATGATGTAGTCCATCAAGGTGCCATCTTCGTAGGGGCGAAATTCGTAGCCGTGGTCGTGGTAACAAAGCGTCAGGCCATTTTCCTTCAGCACCTTGCCTGCTGTGTTGAAGTCTTCCACCGCTTTTTTGGCCTCAACGATGGTGAAGTCATTGCCTTTGTGAGGAATCCAAGCGCAC